>VBME01000204.1 GCA_005878995.1 Methanobacteriota archaeon
GCGTCCGAGGGAGAGTGGACCGCGGGACTCCCGGCGTACGTCTGGGTCCTCGGCGCGGGCGTGTCGCTCCTGTCGACGATCCTGATCGTGATGGCGCTCTTGCCCGTCCTGGCCGGCGGTCTGCTCGGGTCGACGTTCACCTCCGGCGTCGTCGGCAAGCTGCTTGTTGCGCCGAACGTGATGCTGTCGGGCTACCTTTCAAGCCTTCAATTGGGCCGATCGCTAAGGGCCGCACGACGGGCGAGTGCCGCCGGCTAGGCGTTCGAGCAGTAGGTGTCCCAGTACGGGAACGTAGGGGAGGTCTGGCCCGTGCAGATTTTTACCTGGGAGTAGGTGAACGGCCCTTGCGGCGAGCCGGAAGAGGGGATGCTGACCCACGTGATGATCGGGGTGATGCGGAACGAGTCGGTCGTCGTGAGCCTCAGGACGTTGCCGGAGAAGGGCCCCGAGAACGAGACCGTGACCGTCGCCCCCGCGGGAATGAGCAAGGGGACGGGAATCGTGATGTTCGTGTCCAACCGGCCATCCGTGAGACGGGTCCCGGGCGCCAGCGATTGAATCCGCGCCGTGGCCACGGTGATCCGGGTGGCGGTCGAGGCATGGTTGGTCACCGTCATGATTCCAAGGATTTTCCCGGTCGGTCCGGATGGGTGGACGACGTTCTGGACTTGGGCGGTGATCGTGAGGTTGCCGTCGTTGAGGATCGTGACGGTCATGTGCAGCAGGCCGGGTGCCGCCATCGCCGTGACCATGAGGACGACGGAGAGGATTGGAAGAGGCGCGAGAAATCGCTTGAGGCCCCATGGCGCCCGTCGAATCGATGTTGTGGTTGCGGTTCGCATGGAGGCAATCCCATCTGGAGCTCGAAGTGCGGGCATCCCGTCCGCGCACCCGATCGCTCCGGACCACCACCGGATCTTCCGCATATAACCGTTCCGGCGAAAGGAGGGGCTACTTGTCGCTCATCTCATGGGTGGGAGTGGACCAGAGGATTCCGTGATCTGGACACCGCGCTCGGAAATTCAGCACGCCCTTGAATCGCGGCCGCCGAGGAAGGCAGTCAGGGATTTCTTCGTTCAGACGCCGTCGCGCTCCCGCCGCCGGCACAGGAATGCACAGATCGTATTCGACGATTCGGGGGTCAGTCTTGGTTCGCCAACAGAAGGATGCCGAGCCAACAGTGTGCACATCAGACCAAGCACATCATGGCAAAACGCTATTATCCTCGGGGGGAAAACCTTGCGACTCATCACGACGCTGCTGGCGCGCGATTTTCTGAAGGACCGGCAGAGTCCGATCGCTCAGAACGTCCAAGAGGTTGAATCTACCCTCGATGACAAAAACCGCTCCAAAGATAGCATATACGACGCACACCGATGATTCACTGGAGACGGCTATGGAGGAGCGACCGGTTTCTATCGAAGAGGGCCTGGAGCCCGTCGCGGCGCCGTATGTGCGGTTCTCCGCGGGTCTTCAGGCGGTCCGAGGATATCGCCTCGACGAGGACGGAGACTCGTTGTCGCTCGCGTTCGAACCGTGGTTTGTCGAGTCGGAGAATCCCCTTTCCGTCCCCTGCGTGCGAATCACGTTCCACCGGGTGGGCGATCGAATCCTCCTGGACCGCTTCGTCATCGAGGATGCGGACGAGAGGAGGTCCGTGAACATCGATGCCGCCCACGATGCGCTGCAGGCCTGGATGGATTACATGTCAGGCTAAGGACGACTCTCCCTCCGCTGGAATTTGTGCTGCCATTGTCCCACAATCAGAACGCGTGCAAGTGGGATCCCCGACGAGGCTCACGGAGCTCGGAGCTGGTCCGATCCGGTTCCCGTTCGGGCAGACGAAAGCGGAGGAAGGCGTCGAACGATCCGTTCTGTGACCGATCGCAGCGCGACATCGCTCGTCCGCGCCGAAGCAACAACGAGGATCGCGACGTTCGGGTTCAGCTTCAATCCGAGAACCCTCCGACTGTCCACGAGGAGCGCGATCTCGCGCGGACTTTCCACGCCAAGCGCCGTGCTCATCGTCTCGATTGACCCGATCAGCGTGGCGGCCATCACGGTCAGGACCTCGAGAGGGACGTCGTTCCGAGTCCAAGCGGCGAGCAACCTCCCGGTCCGGGTAAACAGGACGACGGCCTCGAGCGGGTCGTTCGGTTCGACCAGCGATGCCAGGTCAATCGGAGTCGGCGTCGAGGCGGACATCTTCGGATTCCACGGCTGGTGTCCGCGCCGGAGGCTAAAAGGTCGAAGGACCGACTATCAGTTGTGCAAATAATGGCACCGCTCCGGCCGGTCAAGGACCGCGACGAGACGATCTCAGGAACGCCAAAAGAGTTCAACGCCTCGCCTCACCGCGTCTACCGCCATGGTCGCTCCGGGCAAAAGTGCCCGCCGGTCGTGGGCCTCGCCAGGCGAACGGTCCGTGATTCCCGAATCGAGAATCGGTGGGGACGGGAAGGTTCATGCCCGATGCCGCCCCTAAAGCCAGGTCCAAAGTCCCGTCTGCTTTGGACCTGCTCATGGCGAAAAGGGGGAGGAGACGAGGGTAGCAAGAGCGCTAGTGCCAACGTTGCTCGCGTTGGCAGTTCTCCTCCTTGCGCCAATCAGTGGCGCCCGGACGCCAATCCTTTCTGCTCGGTTCGCGGCGCACGCGCCATCCCATGGAATTGGCGGCGACAGTGTGGCGGTCAGCTTTGGCCCCGGCGGCCTCGCGGGCGGAGCGGCGCACCTGGGAGACGCAACGATCTGTCCTCACGGAGACCCAGACGGAGGTGGGACTTGCGTCGTGGTGCGGAGAGTCGTATCCGGGGGCTCGTTGGCAACCGGCGCGTCCCAACCCACGCCCCAGGGGCGGGTGTACGCCTCCGCATCGTTCGGGGGTGCCGACTTCGTCAGCTCGAGCGCCGCTGATGCGATCCCGAGAGCCGCATCCGCCCAGGGCGAGGGATCGGCCGCCTCGGCACCAAACGGGGCTTTCTTCGACTACGTCGTAATCATCCTGATGGAAAATCACGCCATCTGCGACATCCTGACGTCGTGCGGGGGTGCGGGACCGTACGAGACGAGCCTCGCGAACGCGTACGGCCTCGCAACCGAGTACGTCGACTGTACCCGTCCGAGCCTTCCCAACTATCTCTGCCTCACGGGCGGCTCGACTTTTGGCTGCACCGGGTACGACGGCGGCCCGCACTCCAACAATTGCACGAACCTGGCCTGGAGGTCGCTAAACATCGTCGATCGACTCGGGGCGGCGAACCTGAGTTGGAAGGCGTACATGGAGAATATGCCGAGTAACTGCTACGGCACCAACAACGGGAGCTATGTCGTGCGTCACAATCCCTTCGTCTACTACGGCGATATCGCAAGCAATACAACGCAGTGCGCACGCGTGATCCCGGCGGGAATCGGCGACGACGCCTTCCTCGACGACCTCGCGTCGACGTCGAACGCGTCGAATTACATGTGGTTGAGTCCGAACATCTGCAACGACATGCACAACTGCAACGTGACGACGGGGGACGGGTATCTTGCCAACTTGGTCCCCCAGATCCTCAACAGCACGGTGTTCACGACGCAGAGGGCCGCGCTGTTCATCACCTTCGATGAGGACAGCAAGGGGAAAGGCGCACCCGCGATGTATTCGGTCTGGGCCGGACCGACGGTCAAGACGAGCTATTCGTCCTCGATTGACTATAACCATAGTTCCCTCCTCGCCACAATCGAGGCGAATTGGAATCTGCCGCCCCTGACCGCCAACGACTCGGGGGCCGCCAACATGAGCGAGTTCTTCGTCGGTTTCCCGAGCCCGCCGGGCCATCCCGCGGCCCGCTTCACCTATTCGCCATCTTGGCCGCAGCCGGACGGGACGGTGACGTTCAACGGGTCGGCCTCCTCCGATCCGAACCCGAACGCCACGTTGCAGTACCGGTGGGACTGGACGAACGACCGGAGGTGGGACACCCCTTGGTCGACGTCGCCGGTCGCGCGTCACGCATACGGAACCCCGGGGACGTACACGGCCGTGCTCCAGGTGAATGACACGCTCGGACTCCTGGACGACGCGGCCCAGCAGCTCCGGGTCGACGGGTCCCCGCCGATCACGACCGCCGCGCTCAGCGGACCGAGCGGCCTCAACGGCTGGTACACCGGGAACGTGACCGTCGGCCTTGCGGCGACGGACGACGTCAGCGGTGTCGCTTGGACGAATTACAGCGTGGACAATGGCGCCTGGCAGACCTATGCCGGTGCGTTCCTCGTCACGGGTGACGGAGACCACAGCCTCTCGTATTTCTCGACGGACAATGCGGGCAACATCGAAGCGACGAAGGCGATGGAGATCAAGGTCGACGGGACTCCTCCCGTCACCTCGACCGCGTTCCGCGGGACCGTGAACGGGAGCACGTTCCTCACGCCGATCAACGTGACCTTGCTGCCCTCGGACGTCGGGTCCGGGGTCGCGTGGACCCGGTACAACGAGGATGGTGGCCCGTGGACGACGTACGCCGCGCCGTTCAATGTTAGCAACACCGGTTCGCACCAGGTCCGCTACGACTCCCTCGACGTGGCCGGAAACCCTGAGCCGACGAACGGCTTCGATGTCGTCAACGGAACGATCAGTGGCTTCGAAGGCCTGTCCTCGAAGGCTCTCTTCGTCGGGACCTCCGGCTCCGCCGGTTGGTACACCTCCGCGGTGAATGTGACCCTCGCCCTGGTGAACGGGACCTCTCCCCCGGACTTCATCGTCTATCGAGTCGACGGGAGCCCTTGGAGGACGTACGCCGATGCCTTCGTGCTGAACGGGGACGGGGTTCATACCCTCGACTACAATGCGACGAACGGTGCGGGTCTCGACGAGGTGACCCGTCACGCAATGGTCAAGATCGACACCACGCCGCCCGCGACCATCGCCACCTTCGCGGGAATCCCAGGGAATAACGGTTGGTTCACGTCCAACGTGACAGTCCGCTTGGATGCGACGGACGCTTCGAGCGGCGTCGCGGCCATTCACTATCGGGTGGACGACGGCCCCTGGCAAGACTACACCGGTGCGTTCATCCTGGTCGAAGGCCGTCACGCCCTCGCATACTACGCGGTCGATGTCGCGGGCCTCGTTGAGGCCGAGCATTCGGCAAGCATCTTGATCGACACGACGCCGCCGACGACGACGGCCGTCCTCTCCGGGACCTTGGGCTCGAACGGCTGGTACATCTCGAACGTGACGGTCTCCCTGAATGCGACGGATGCCTCCAGCGGGGTTGCGAGCATCTTCTATCGGGTGGACAGTGGCCCCTGGGAAACCTACACGGGTTGGTTTTCTCTCGGCGACGGCCGCCATGCCGTCGAGTACTACGCGACCGATCGGGCGGGAAATGCCGAACCCGCCACCTCGAGAAATATTTCGATCGACACGATGCCTCCCCAGTCCACGATCACCGTCACGGGGACGCTGGGCGGGGACGGCTGGTACATCTCCAACGTGACGATTTCCCTCGCCGCCACGGACGCGACGAGCGGGGTGGCGAGCATTACCTATCGCCTCGACAGCGGATCGTGGCAGACATATGGGATTCCATTCTCTCTCACCGACGGTCGGCATACGCTCCAGTACTTCGCGACCGACATCGCCGGCAACGTGGAAGCCCCCCACTCCGTGAGTATCGCGATCGACACGACGCCCCCGGTG
>VBME01000114.1 GCA_005878995.1 Methanobacteriota archaeon
AACGCGCCCCATTGGACCCGGTAACGCCGGACCGCGAAGAGGAGGAACCAACCGAGGACGATTCCCATGAGGACGAGGCCGACTTGGTTGATGTCCATCGGGTTCCCTCCCAGAGGGGGACCGAATTCCGGGGATTGACGATAAAGGAAACGGCGCGGTTCTCACACCAAATAACGAGGCGCATCGGCATCCCGCCGGAAGCCTCAACTACCTCGCCGCTCGATGACCCGAACGAGGAGGGCCACTGTGTCCGCATCGAACCCCTGCCCCGCCTGCGGGTTTGCCAACGCCCCGACGAACACGTTCTGCGTGAACTGCGGGACGCGTTTGACCCTCGCGGCCGCGCCTCCCGCGGCTCCCCCGCCGGGCTACCCGGCCGCCGCGCCGATGCCGTATCCCGGCTATCCGCCCGCGTACCCCTACCCATACCCGTACGCTCCCACGCCGTTGCCGCGTCGGGCGACGGTGGGCAACATCCTCGGAAGCATGTTCGATGTGTGGTCCAAGAATTTCCTGAACTTCTTCGTCGTGTTCCTGGTGCTGTCCCTCGTCATCGGCACGATCAGAGCCCTCTTGTCGTACGCGGTCTTCGGGACGTTCGAGCCCGGAAGCGGGATCGTGCCCGGGTCTCCACCCGCCGGGGCCCCGAACGTCGATGTCGTCACCTCGCTGCTCTACGCAATCGCCGTGGTCGTCATCGGCGCGATCATCAGTAGCATCGTCGTTCCCGGGATGACGGAGTACGCCGTTCGAAGACACCGTGGCGAGTCGATGACGCTGCAGCAAGCGCTCCGCCGCGGCCTCGACAAGTTTCTCAGCATCCTGGGGGCGAACATCCTGCTGACCCTCATCATTTTCGGGCTGGTCCTCACCCCGCTCCTCCTCATCCTTCCCGCGGCGGCCGCCGAAGCGTCCGGAAACCCTTCGGGGGCGCTCGCCTTGATCTGCGGTCTGTTAATCGGCCTGATCGTCGGCGGATTCGTGGCGATCTTCGTGTACATCGCGTGCAGCCTCTACCCGCCCGCAATCATGATGGAGAACGAGAGCGCCATCGGCGGCCTATCCCGGAGCTGGGCGATCACGAAGGGCTATCGCTTGTCGCTGTTCGGAGCGATCCTCATCGCAATCATCTTGGCCGCGATCATCAGCGCGGCGATCTCGTTCCCGGCGTCCGTGATCGACCAACCCGCCGTGAGCATCGTGGCCGCTGCGATCGCCAATGGAATCGTCGGGGCGTGGCTCGTGATTGTCGCCGCGGTGGCCTACGACCTGATCGTTCGTCAGCCGACGTCGCTCTTCGGTGCACCGCCTCCCTATACACCCGGGCTTGGCTACGGCCCGACGCCGGGATTCGCCCCCGCTCCCCCGACGCAGCCCCAAGCGCCTCCGCCCGGGGGCCCATGAGGTCTTAAGGTCCCGCGACGTTTCGCGCGGACGTGACCTGCGACCGGTGCGGCGCTCCCGCGGTCGAATGGATTCGATACAGCGGAGACCATCTCTGCCGGGAGCACTTTCTCGATTTCGTCGAGCGGCGCGTGAAGCGCGAAGTCCGATCCCAAGTCGACCTGCGGAGTGGAGAACGCGTCGCAATCGGGATGAGCGGCGGAAAGGACTCGAGCACCACGGCCGCCCTCCTCGCGAGGTTTTTCGAGAACCGCCGCGACGTCGAGCTGATCGGCATCACGATTGACGAAGGCATCGCATCGTACCGGCCCCTGGGGATCGAGTACGCGCGCCGGCTTTGCGCGAAGCTCGGGATCGAGCATCGGGTCCTCGCTTACGAGCAGACCGTCGGGCACACGATGGACGAGGTCGTGTCCCTGGACGGCGAAGCGATCCCGTGCAGCTACTGTGGCCCGTTCCGGCGGCACGCGTTGAACCGCGCCGCGCGCGACGTCGAGGCGGACTATGTCGCCACGGGACTCAACCTGGACGACACGGCCCAGTCGATCCTCATGAACGTCGCCCGGGGAGACATCGAGAAGCTCGCTCGGCTCGGGCCCCACGAGACCCGCCAGCCCGGTCTCGTGCCGCGCATCCAGCCGCTCCGGATGATCCCGGAGAAGGAAGTCTACTTGTACGCCGTCCTACGCGGCATCGAGTTCCACGACGCCACGTGTCCTTACGCGGAGCGGGCGCAGCGGGGCCGATTCCGCGAGATCCTGCATCGCCTCGAGGAGGAAAGCCCGGGGACGCGACATGCGATCGTGAGCGGGTACGACCAGATGCGCCCCCTTCTCCAGGCGAGATATCCGCCGGCGCCTCTCAACGCCTGCGCGCGATGCGGAGAGCCCACTGTGAACGAGGTGTGCAAAGCGTGTGAGCTCCGCGATCGGATCACTCGCCTCGAAACGGCCCGGGCACTTGAGTCGACGATCTGACCGACGTCAGCGACCGATCGTTGCGGCCCGCGGCCGTCCGACGGAGATGATCCGGACGGGAGTCTTGAGTTGCGCCTCGATGAATCCAAGATACTTCCGCACGGCCTCGGGGAGCGCTCGCTTCCCCTTCTTCGCGGTGGCGATCCAGTCGGACTCGGTGAGATCCGCCCAGCCCTTGAATTCGCGGTAGACCGGTTGGCATGCGGACAGCACGCGCATGCTCGCGGGGAATTCTCGGATGGACTCCCCGTTGCGGCGATAGCTCACGCACACCGGGATCCGGTCGAGCCCGCCGAGCACATCGAGCTTCGTCACGGCGAGACTCGTGAGCCCGTTGACGCGCACCGCCATCCGGAGCATGACGAGGTCGAGCCAGCCGACCCTCCGCGGGCGCCTCGTCGTCGTGCCGTATTCGCCTCCCCCTCGCTCGCGCAGGTAGTCGGCGGTGGCCCCCTCCACCTCGGTGGGGAACGGTCCGGTCCCGACTCGCGAGGTGAAGGCCTTCGCGACGCCGACGATGTCCGTCAAGAATTGCGGTCCCACACCCGCGCCGACGGAGGCCGCCCCGGCGACGCAGTCGCTCGACGTGCCGAACGGATAGATCCCGTGGTCGATGCAGAGGAGCGTGCCTTGGGCGCCCTCGAACAGGAGTCGTTTCCGCCGGCGGATCGCGCCGTCGAGCCATACGGAGGTGTCCGCGACGAACGGCGCGAGACGCGCCCCATACTCGGCCTGCTCCTTGTAGAGTGCCTCTGCATCGAGGGCGTCGGCCCCGCCGTAGGCCTCGATGAGCCGCTGTTTGATCGGCACGATCGTCTCGAGCTTCTCCCGAAGCGCGACGGGGTCCACGAGATCGCACATCCGGATTCCGAACCGGCCCACTTTGTCTTCGAACGATGGACCGATCCCGCGAAGCGTCGTGCCGGCGCCCAGGTTCCCTTTCAGTCTCTCTTCGAGTCCGTCGATGACCTTGTGGTAGGGCATGACCACGTGGGCCCGGTCGCTGATGCGCAAGTTCTGCACGGAATGGCCGTGGGCGCGCGTCTCGTCGATCTCTTTCAGGAGCTGCGCCGGATCGATGACCACGCCGTTTCCGATGACATTCATCGCGCGCTTGCGCAGCACGCCCGAAGGCAGCAGATGAAACGCGTACAGTTGCTCGCCCACTTGGACGGTGTGGCCCGCGTTCGCGCCGCCCTGAAATCGCACGACGACGTCGGCGCGATCGGCGAGGAAATCGACGATTTTCCCCTTGCCTTCGTCCCCGAGCTGGGCACCGACAACGACCGTCGCGGGCATCCGAATCGCCGCAGGAACATCGCCTCGGGTTTAATGGTTCTGTACCGGCGCCACGATGGACACTCCCGATGGCGTTTCCCGTCCGCGGGACGGCGAGCCAGTAGGGCGGCGGTAGACCTCGCGCGATAACGTTTTATTCGCTCGCGGCCTTTCTGGCCAGCCGCTGCTCCGGGTCGGGAGGGGGGTTCCGCGCTGTCGCAGGCCACGGACAAGATTCCCACGTACGTGATCGGCCTGGACGACCGTCTCAGCGGCGGCATCCCGCGCGGACACATCGTGCTCGTCGCGGGACCTCCGGGATCCCTGAAGTCGTCGTTCGTGTATCGCATCCTGTTCTACGAGGCGAAGGAACACGGAGCCTCCGGGCTGTACCTCTCGATGGAGCAGAGCCGCGCATCCCTCGTCGCCCAGATGACGTCCCTCGGGATGGATCCGGGCTACGCGAAAGGCGTGCACGTCATTGACGTTCGGGCGCTCCGCCGCGAGATCGAGGAAGTCCGCGAGCAGCCGCGATGGCTCCTCGGCCTCCGCCGCCAGCTCGCGCGGTACAAGGAGGAGATGGGGTGCGACCTGATCGCCCTCGACAGCCTCGATGCCCTCTATGCGCTCGCTCCGTTTGAGAGCCCGCGGAACGAGATCTTCCAGTTCTTCGAGGAACTACGGGACCTGAACGCGACGACTTTCCTCGTCTCGGAGATGCCGCGGGACGCGACGGCGTTCGCGCACTTCGGCGTGGAGGAGTTCCTCGCGGACACGATCATCCACCTGCGCATGCGCGAGGTCGATGTGGGGATGAGCACGTCCGTCCGACGGTACATCGGCGTCGTGAAGATGCGCGGGGTCGAGCATGACCTCGACTACTATCCGCTCCTGGTGGAGCGCGGCACCTTCGAGATCGTGTCGGAATGAGCGATGGCGTCACGGGTGAGTTCGTCTTCTCCTTGGGCGCGGTCTTGCCGTTCGTGGCGCTCGCCGTGAGCGCATTCCTCGGCGCCTACGTCTTCGGCTTGAACCCACGAGGCCCCGCGAACCGCTCCGTGCTGCTCGTGATGCTCGCGTTCGTCATGTGGGATGCCGGAGAAGCGATCCAGCGGTCGTTCGCGCTGGGCACGTCGACGGAGACCCTCTTTTTCTGGGCCCGCTTCACCTGGGTCGCGATCGTCCTCGTGCCCGCGACGCTCTATCAGCTCGCGATCACCTATCCCGCCGGGAGCGGGAGGTTCCGTCGACCGTGGCTCCTCGCGGCGATCTACGCGCCCTTCGTCGGTTGGGCGTACCTAGTCGCCGGGACGACTTGGATCATCGACGGGATCTCCACCAACGCCTTCGGGCCGAGCGCCCACGTCTCGCCCGCCTTCGGCTACTTCGCCATCGTGTTCAGCGCGTGGATGTTCTCCGCGGTCGCCCTCTTCGTGCGTTCGTACTGGCAGGTGCGCAAGACGCCGAGCCGCCGGATGCTCGGGATTGTCCTCGGGGGCCTCTTGCTGGGGACCCTGCCCGCGACGGTCACCGAAGTCGCTTGGCCTTTCCTGACCGGGAGCGGGACGCGACTGGGCCTCGGCTCGCTGTACACGCTCGTCTGGTCGATCTTCATCGCGTACGCGGTCGTCCGGTACCGGTACCTCGTCATCGAGCCCGTGATCGAGACGCGCGCGATGCGCGCCCCGCGGCACCGTCTCGAGAGCGGCTTGAACTACCTCGTCCTCGAGAACGGTCGCGGCGCCGCGATGGGGGCCTTCCGCGAAATCGTCTCGAAGACACCGGGCTTGTGTGTCACGGGTCTCGCGCCGTCCCATGTTGCGGCCCGCTTCGGACTCGAGCGGACGCCGATTCTATGGATCACGACCGCGACGAGCGAGGGGCGCACCGTGCGGCCGAACGCGCTCGACTTCGAGCTCGTCCACACGGTCGTAAAGTTCCTCCGCGAGAATCCGGGGACGGCGGTCCTCCTCGACGACCTCGACTACCTCGCGACCGTGGCGGGCTTCGACGCGGTTGCTCGATTCCTCAAACGCGTCCTGAACCAGGCGAGCGCCTCGCGGGGCACGGTGATCGTCGCGGCGGGCCACGGGACCTTCTCCACCGAACAGCTCGCCGTCCTCCGCGGCTCCGTGGACCGAGTCCTCGACATCCAGGAGGCGCCCAGCCCCGCGGCGACGGGCGCCGCCGATCACGTCCTCATGACGATCACGGCGCAGGACGCCCCGGTGGCCTTGCCGCTCGTTGGCGCGCGTCGCGGGATCCTGCTGACGACGGAGCACCCGTCGAAAGCGCGTCTCCGCTACGGAGATCGGTTCGATGTCGTCTGGGTCACGGACCGTCCGGAAGCGGGCCTCGCTTGCGTCCGGCCCAAGGCCCTCGATGCGGAGGGACGACGGGCGATTGCGAACTACGCATCGTCGCATGGGCACGCGGACATCGTCCTCGTCGGCCTCGAGCAACTCGCCCTGTACGTCGACACGCGCGCGTGGCTTCCGTTCATCAAGGATTCGTTGGACATCGCGGGCCTGCACGAATGTCGGTTCTTCCTGACCGCCGCGCCGGAGGCGATTCGACCGCGCGAGTTCGCGATGCTTTCCCGCCGGTTCGACACGCCGCTAAGCGCCGCGGCGCTCAAGAGCTCTCTTCCTTCAGAGCCGACCACAACCGCTGCTGAAAGTCGAATTCCGTATCGAGGACCCTCTGCATGAAGAGGACGATTTGTCCCTGCGGATCGAGCCCGTTCCGAAGGCAGTACTCCCGGAACCGCGCGAGGACTTCGCCGTCTACGCGGACGTTGAGTTGCACCTTCTGCGTGCGTTTCGCGGCCGCCGTGCGTGCCATCAACTGCCGGGATAGGGAGCGGCATATTTCACGCTTTCTACAAAGTCAAGCAAACCGTAGCATTTGGTAGCATTCGTAGCGAATAAATACTTCATAATCATATCTGGGAATGGTGGGAGAGGGGTTCACTTCGTGACCGTCAGCAGCTCGCCGAAGGCAAAGCCCGCGCCCCCCGAAGAACCAGGATTGGAACCCCCTGATTCCAACGACGCCGACCCGGTCGACCATCGCCTCCAGGAGGATCTCTTTCAGAGCCTCGTGGAGTCGGCGGACTACACGGACGGACGCACGCCACTCCCGGCCCGGAGTGGAGGGGCGCTGCAACTGGCCACGCCGGAGGCGATCCGCAAAGCGTTCACGGAACAGTGGGACGCCCTCTCCCATTCCCTCGGGCTCGGCGTGGACGCGGAAAAGGCACTCCTCGGCGTCCACGATCTCGTCATGTACGACATCCCGGACGGGACTCGGTCCACCCTCTCCGTCCCCGTGAACTACGATGTCGACGCGGACGCCGGCCTCTACTGTCTCGCCCTGGTGCATACGCTCGCGAGCCTCGGCGCGCGGACGAACGTGATCTTGACGCACACCGTGTACAACCGCGAGCGGGGCCCGGAGGACACGAAACGGTTCCTCGACATCTTGGCGAAGGGGATCGATCCGTTCCGGGAATACGCGCGCCGCCACGGGCTCGCGATTCATCTGGAGGGGGTTCGTCCTGGATACGAGCTCGAGGATGTCTTCCGCCGGGCCTTTCCGGCACCTTCGCAGACGAAGTTCAACGCACACTTCCTGATGGACTACGAGGAGGAATGGTTCCTCACCGCGGACGGACGCCGGTTGCTCGAGGCGTTGCCGCCCATCGACGTGGTCGTCCGGCACACGAAGCTCGGGATCTCGGGCGGCTGGATTCCGATCCGCATGCGGAAGGCCGCGTACGTGTACTCGCAGAACGGGACGGTGCACAGCAACTGGAATTTCAACGAGTACGCCGCGATGGTCGCGGTGGTGTACCTCGCGAAGCTCCTGCATCAGGGGGAGGCGCTCTCCAAGAAGTACGCCTCGATCGACGAGATCAAGGCGCGCTACCGCGACCGAGAGATCAAGCTCCGCCAGAAGATCGTCCACCTCACGCCGAAACCGCGCAAGCTGTTCGTCCTCGGCTCGCCGGTGGGACTGATCCAGGTGTACGCCTAGGGAATCACACTCCTCGCGCTTTCGGGATGCGGGGTTCGACCGTCGTCTCGGTCACAAGCGGGACTTGGTCCGCGGCCTTCTGACCCGAAGGTTTCTGGGAGGCCCACGGGACTTGGACTTTGCCGACGACATCCCGCCACTCCGCCGGCATCGGTTCGCCCGAGTTGTCGCGGCGATACCAATCGAGGACGGCGTCGACCTGCACGTCTTCACCGGACATTCGGATCATGAGGGCGTTCCGAACGCTCGCCGCCGCTTCCGCCGCGATCTGATTCTCGAAGACGGCGGCGTGGGGTGCCTGGAACATCCACCAGATGACGAGGTACGAAGCCGTCCTCATCTCGATGCGCCTCCCGGTGTCGCAGCGCCTGTGGGAACACACGTGCAAAATCGTCCGCGGATCCGTTCTTGCCGGAGCCACAGCAGTTCGCGGTTCGGGGAATCGATGTCCCAAGCCCGTGGCTGATGGTTGCGGTCCGAGTGGACGTGGGCGACGGCGCGGATCAAACCTCGGTTCAACGCTTTGTGGATGAACTGATAGGTCTCGGCGCGTGAGAGATGGAGGAGTTCCAGG
Source organism: Methanobacteriota archaeon (assembly GCA_005878995.1). The sequence goes on from VBME01000114.1 coordinate 8,272, forward strand.
ATGTCTTCCGCGGTGGCCGGACCTTGTCGGCGCAAGTACTCCGTCAGGGTCTCAAATGCCCGTCGAGTCCGGGTCGAGTCGCATCCTTTCCGAAACATCGGTTCCTCGCTTGGGGATGTTCGCCTCCCGACTTGAAGGGCAGGATGCGCCCCGGATTGAGTCGGGTTGACCCGAATCGTTTTGAGGCCGTCGTGTGCAAATGTTTCACACGGGGCAGACCTGTGTTTCCACTGGTGTTCTT
>VBME01000115.1 GCA_005878995.1 Methanobacteriota archaeon
CGGCGAAGCGCCAAGCGGTCCTGAACCCCGACAAGACCGTCATGCAAATCAAGCGGAAGATGGGGACGGATTACAAGGTGCGGATCGAGGGGAAGGACTACACACCCCAGGAGATCTCCGCGATGATTCTGCGGAAGATCAAGACGGACGCGGAGGCGTTCCTCGGCCAGCCCGTCAATCAGGCCGTGATCACGGTGCCTGCGTACTTCAACGACAACCAGCGGCAGGCCACGAAGGATGCGGGCAAGATCGCGGGCCTCGAGGTCCTCCGACTCGTCAACGAACCGACGGCGGCCGCGTTGGCGTACGGCCTCGAGAAGAAAGGAGAAGGCAAGATCGCCGTCCTCGACCTCGGTGGCGGCACCTTTGACGTGACGCTGATGGAGATGGGCGAAGGGGTCTTCGAGGTCATCGCGACGGCGGGGGACACCCAGCTCGGCGGCATGGACATGGACAACGCCATCGTTCAGTGGCTGGTGGCCGAGTTCCGCGCCGAGCACGGCGTGGACATCTCGAGCGACAAGCAGGCGATGCAGCGCCTCCGGGACGCGGGCGAAAAGGCCAAGATCGAGTTGACGAGCGCGAGCGAGACGACGATCAACCTGCCGTTCATCGCCCAGAAGTCCGGGCAGCCGGTGCACCTGGAGAAGAAGGTCACCCGCGCGAAGCTCGAGCAGCTGATCGAGCCCACGCTGAATCGCCTCGACGCCCCGATTCGCCAGGCCTTCAAAGACGGCGGGTGGCAGTACCGGGACGTCAATCATGTCATCCTGGTCGGAGGGCCGACGCGCATGCCGGCCGTCCAATCCCGATTCGAGAAGATCCTCGGTCGGCCGGCAGAGCGGACGGTCGACCCGATGCAGTGCGTCGCGCTCGGCGCGGCGATCCAGGCCGCGGTCCTCAGCGGCGAGGTGAAGGACATCCTCTTGCTCGATGTGACCCCCCTGAGCCTGGGTGTCGAGACGAAGGGCGGCATCTTCACGAAGCTGATCGAGCGGAACACGACGATTCCCACACGGAAGAGCGAAATCTTCACGACCGCGGCGGACGGTCAGACGAGCGTCGAGGTCCACGTGCTCCAAGGCGAACGCGCCATGGCCGGGGACAACGTGAGCCTGGGTCGGTTCTACCTCACCGGCATCCCGCCGGCGCCCGCAGGCGTCCCGAAGATCGAGGTCACCTTCGACATCGACGCGAATGGAATCCTGAACGTCTCCGCGAAGGACATGGCGACCGGGAAGACGGAGAAGCTCACAATCGTGGCCCCCCAACGGATGGATAAGGGGAAGATCGACTCCGCGGTCCGGGATGCGGAGAGCCACGCGGAGGAGGACCGGCGCCGGCGCGAGTTCGTCGAGCTGCGGAACCACGCGGACCAGCTCGTCTATGCGACGGAGAAGCTCCTCAAGGAGCACGGCTCCACCGTTTCGGAGGCGACCCGCAAGGCCGTCGAGGAGAAGCTCGAAGCCCTTCGAAAAGTCCTCACGACGGATGATATCTCGGAGCTCCGAGCCGCGATCGACGCGCTGAACCAGGCGGCGCAGCAGATCGGGGTCGAGATGTACGGGAAGGGCGGGCCGACGGAAGCCCCACCGCCGGGTGCCGGCGATTCCGGTGGCTCGTCCGACCCGGGCGTCGTGGACGCGGACTTCGAGGACGTGGACAAGAAGTGAGCGGGGACCATCCCGCGGGAAGAGCGCCAGATGGCCGACGATGACTACTACGAGAGGCTCGGCGTCCCTCGCGGGGCGTCCAAGGACGAGATCAAGCGAGCGTACCGGCGGCTCGCGAAGCAACACCATCCGGACCTGAACAAGGACAACCCGAAGGCCGCCGAGGAGAAGTTCAAGCAGATCTCCGAGGCGTACGAGGTCCTGGCCGACGACGAGAAGCGCAAGATCTACGACCAGTTCGGCGCGGATGGCCTCAAACAGCAGGTGTGGGGTGGCGAGGGCTTCGACTGGTCGCGCTTCACCCACGCGGGAGACGTCGAGGACATCTTCGGACGAGACTTGTTCGAGTCGTTTTTCGGGCGCGGTGGCGGTCTCAGCGGGTCGCTATTCGAGCAGTTCTTCGGCGGGGTCGGCGGGCCGGTCGGCCGACGTCGGGGCCCGGCGGCCGGCCAAGACGCACGGCTGGAGGTCGAGTTGAGCCTCGAGGAGGTCGCTCGGGGGGGTCGGAAGGAGGTCACGGTCCACTACCCGATGACCTGTCCGGCGTGCCGCGGGACCGGGGCGGAAGGGGAGCGACTCGTCACCTGCCCGACGTGCAACGGCCGCGGCCAAATGAGCAACGCCCAGCGGCGAGGCTACAGCCAGTTCATCACGATCACGACGTGTCCGAAATGCAACGGCCGCGGACAGTGGCCGGAGCGCCCGTGTCCGCGATGTTCCGGAGAGGGGCGAATCGCGGAGCAGCGGACGATTGCCGTGGAAATCCCGCCGGGCGTCCCGGACGGTGTCCAGCTTCGGGTCCCGGGTCGCGGCCTCGCCGGGGACGCAGGCGCCGCACCGGGCGACCTCTACGTGGCCGTCCATGTCCGGCCGGACGAGCGGTTCGCCCGCGACGGAGACGATGTCATCTATGAGTTGCCGATCACGTTCGCCCAAGCCGCCTTGGGGGCGGAGGTCGAGGTCCCGACCCTCGATGGCACAAGCCGGCTGCGGATCCCGGCCGGGATCCAATCCGGCACGGCCCTTCGCCTGCGCGGGAAAGGCCTTCCTCGGTTCCAGGGGCCCGGGCGAGGCGATCAGTTCGTCCGGGTGATCGTCGTAACGCCGACGCGGTTGTCGGCGGAGGAGCGTCGACTGTTCGAACAACTCCGGGGGTCCCGGGATGACTCCGGCCACCGGGGGGCGTTCGATCGGTTCCGGAAACCCTAAGGCGAGGGGATTCCTGCCAGATAGGACACGAGCTTGATCATCCCGTAGAAGGCCACGAGGGCCCCCACGACCGTCACGATCGCCAACGCATCCCGAAGGAGCAAGCCCTTCGCATCGAGTTCCGCCCCGACCTGAGTCTGAGCGCCCTGATCTTGCAGAATATGTATCTCCTCCCCGCAGACATTGCGGAAGGTCAGTATGAATCGGTTCCGCCTTGGAAATCAGCCATGTGAATCATTTCTGGTAGCGTCTGAATCGGACAGGATTATGAGCCCGCCATCGGTTTCCCGGACGCCGATGCGCAAGGTCCTCGGGATCCTGACGGAGGATTTCCGCCTTTACCACGACCTCGTGGCGGCGCTGAAGGCGCGCGACGTGCCGTTCGCCAGCCTCTCGTTCGCGCGGCGTATCCCGGACACGGTCGGAGTGGTGCTGACGTCACCCGCGGAAGCCCATCGGATCCGCCGAGGTCGTGTCGTGCCTGTCGACGACATCGACTCGTCCATCGGCCAGGCGCTCCAGCTCCTGCGAGGGAAATCGGAATGGGAGGAGCTCCGGATCGGCGTCGACCCGGGGCGAGAGCCCGGGGTCGCGATCATCGGGGACGGCGAGGTCATCGATACGCGGATCGCCGCGAGCCCCGAGGCGGTCGCGTTCCACGTGCGGCAAGCGATTCGAACGTTCCCCGCGAAGGATGTCCGCGTGCGGATTGGGCATGGCGACCCGACGAACCGCGACCGAGTCCTGAACGCGCTCTCGAGGGACGGCCTTCGCGTCGAGATCGTCGACGAGGCGGGGACCACCCACCGCAGCCGGCAGCCCGACGTCGACGCAGCGATTGACATCGCGCGGACCTCCGGCCAACGCGTCGAACCGCCGTTCGAGATCCGACCGACGCCCGGCGAGGTCCGCGAGATCCAGCGCCGATCCCGCCTCGACAGCGGTGGTGTCGTCACGATTTCCTCCGAGCTCGCTGGGGCGGTGGCGCGCGGGGACCTCTCCCTCGAAGACGCCATCGCCCGCGCTCGACGGAAGGAGCAACGGTCAAAGGGCTAGGCTGTAACGAGCCTCGAGTTCCTTTCGGCGCTTGAAGTACATCTCTTCCGCGATTTCGCCGGCGGCAAGCTTCGCCTCCAAGGTCTCGAGTTCCCGATCGAAGTCCGATTTGAAGGACGTCGTGTACTCCTTCACGACGCGTTCGAGGAGATCCAAGAGATCCTTCCCTCGTCGCGTCACCTGGTACACGATCCGCGGGCGTCCGTTGGGCGGAAAGATGGCAGCGCGGTCCACGAGCCCCCACCCGAACAGTTCCGCGAGTTGTTTGTCCACGGAAGTCCGTCGAATTTTCATCTTCTTCGCGAGGTCCTCGGGGTGGTCGAACCCTTGCAGGAGCAACCGGAGGATTTGTCGTCGGGTCTCCGACGACGCGATCCTCACCAGTTCGAGGGGCTCCGGCATGGTGTCGCGGCGAGTCTCCTCAGCATACTTCAACGTTCTTCCGCTGACTCGGATAGCTCATCTCCCTGGAAGGAGAAGGAGAATCCTCAGCGGCGGAGGTTGTCATTTTTATGCGCGAACTTTGTATAAATATCCAGGAGGACTTGCCACGGTTCATGTTCGGAAACAAGTCGGCTGGAATCGTTGGTGGAACGGCTCGCCTCCTCTCCTCGCGGAAGGAGAAGCGCACGTCCGCGGGTCTGCGTCCCCCGATTTCGCCGCTCCAGACGGAGCGAGCAATCCGGGCGCGGACGGAAAGGTATTTTGTGCAGATGCAATACCTATGGAGCAAGCAATAATGAAGCGTAGCGAAGTTCTGCAGAAACTGGAGGAACGTCTCGCCCGCGGGGAGATCTCCGAGAAGACGTACCTCGAGATCAAGGCCCGGTACGAAACGGAGCCAGAGGAGCGATCGGTGACAGAGGAGCCAGCCCCGTTCGGGCCGGGCTTGGAGTCATCCATCCAACAGGCCGTCGCTCGAGCGCAGCAGGAGGCTTCGCGTGCCGCGCAGGAAGCGATGCGCGTCGCAGGAGACGCGATGCGTTCTATTGACTTCGCGGGGTTTGGCGCGAAGGTTAGCGGGGAATCGATTCGGATCACGGGATCTGGGATGGTTTCAGGGAATCCTGTCAAGACCATCGAGTTCCGTGCTGCGGGAAGCGCACATGTCCGCGGAAACCTCGAGTGCGAGTCCGCACGGGTCTCCGGAGCGTGCGACTTCGACGGGGATGTGCGCTGCGTGGAGTTCCGTTCCGCGGGCTCGAGTCGGATCGCGGGTTCGCTCTTCGCTCAGGATGTCGATGTGAGCGGGTCCGCCGAGATTGCAAAGAGCATCGAAGCAGTCGACGTTTCGGCGAGCGGGTCATTCGACGTCGCCAGCGACGTCAAGTGCCAAGACTTCCATTCCTCAGGCAGCGTGAGGATCGACGGAGCCCTCAAGGCCGTCGATGTGAACATCGAGCTCGGCGGGGCATCCCGCGTGAAGTCAATCGAAGCGCAGGACATTTCGGTGCGGGCCACGGGAGGCTTCCTTCGCTCCCGCGGAGATCTCACCGCGGATTCGATCAAGGGCCAGGACATCGACCTTGAGGGCACGACCGCGGGCTATGTCGAAGGTCAGGATGTTCGCATCGGACCGCATTGCCGCGTGGACCTCGTCGTCGCGCAAGAGCTCGTCGTCCACGAGTCGAGCGAGGTCAAGGAACGGCGCGTGCAGACCGGCTGAAATCATCTTTGCGACGACCGATTTGCGCATCTGGGTATTCGGGCCATAACCTTGATATAAGCCCGGGGAGTTCGAACTGTCGTGCCGGAGCGGATTATTCTCAAGGTGGCCGAAGCGCCCCAGTCCGATGTGGGGCTCGGCCGCGCACGGGTTGACACGAAGACCCGCGTGGCACTCGGCGTGGACGTCGGGGAAATCATCCAAATCCTGGGCAAGAAGTCCACTGCGGCGAAGCTGTTCCGGGTCATGCAGGAGGACGAGGGCAAGGGGATCATCCGGATCGACGGCCTCGTGCGTCGGAACGTCGGCGTGAGCCTCGGCGACAAAGTCGAGGTCCGCAAGGCCGAGGTCCTGCCCGCGGAACGCATCACGATTGCGCCGATCATCAGCGAGGGCCACAAGATCTCCTTCGGTCAAGGGATCGAGAACTTCGTGAAGCGCGGTCTGCTGAAGCGTCCGCTGAACAAGGGCGACGTCGTCATCGTCCCGGGGATCGCCCTCATGGGCGGCGCGCTGCCCTTCATGGTAATTAGCACGGCCCCGAAAGGCGTTGTGCAGATCCAGGACGACACGATCATCGAGATGAAAGAGGAACCCGTCCGCGAGGGCGAGGTCCTCACGCCCACCGTCACGTACGAGGACATCGGCGGGCTCAAGGAGGAGCTGATGAAGGTCCGCGAGATGATCGAACTCCCGCTGAAGCACGCGGAGCTGTTCGAGCGCCTCGGGATCGATCCGCCGAAAGGGGTCCTCCTGTACGGCCCGCCCGGGACCGGCAAAACGCTCATCGCGAAGGCGGTCGCCAACGAAGCCGGCGCAAATTTCTATTCGATTCAAGGCCCCGAGATCATGTCGAAGTACTACGGACAAAGCGAGGAGCGCCTCCGCGAGAAGTTCGAGGAGGCCCAGAAGAACGCTCCCAGCGTCCTGTTCATCGATGAACTCGACTCGATCGCGCCGAAGCGGGAGGAAGTAACCGGCGAGGTCGAACGGCGCGTCGTCGCGCAGCTCCTCACCCTGATGGACGGCCTCTCGGGTCGCGGACAGGTCATCGTGATCGGCGCGACGAACCGCGATGAGGCGATTGATCCGGCGCTCCGCCGGCCGGGTCGGTTCGATCGTGAGATCGAAATCGGCGTCCCGGACCGAATGGGCCGCAAGGAGATCCTTCAGATTCACACCCGTGGCATGCCGATTGAGGGCGCCGAGGAAGAGCGGGACCGCCTTCAGTCCGAACTCGCGGACGTCTGCCACGGCTTCGTCGGCGCCGACCTCGCGGCGCTCGCTCGCGAGGCGGCGATGAAGGCGCTCCGGCGGTATCTCCCGGACATCGACCTCGACAAGCCGATCCCCGCAGAGACCCTCGAGAAGATGCGCGTCACGCCGGACGACTTCAAGCAGGCTCTCAAGGAGGTCGAGCCGAGCGCGATGCGCGAAGTCCTCGTCGAAGTGCCCCGTGTGAACTGGTCCGACGTTGGCGGCCTCGAGGAAGTCAAGATGAAACTGCGGGAGGCCGTCGAGATGCCCCTGAAAGACCCGGACGCGTTCAAGCGGATGGGCATCCGGCCGCCGCGGGGAATCCTGCTGTACGGACCCCCGGGATCCGGGAAGACCCTCCTTGCGAAGGCCGTCGCGACGGAGTCCGAGGCGAACTTCATTTCAATCAAGGGTCCCGAGGTCATGTCGAAGTGGGTCGGGGAGTCCGAGAAAGCGGTCCGCATGATCTTCAAGAAAGCGAAGCAGGTCGCCCCCTGCATCGTCTTCCTGGACGAGCTCGACGCGATCGCGCACGTCCGCGGGTTCGATACGGACAGCGGTGTCAGCGAACGGGTCGTGAACCAGCTCCTGACCTCGATGGACGGTCTCGAATCCCTCGAAGGCGTCTGCGTCGTCGGCGCAACGAACCGACCGGACCGGCTCGACCCGGCGATGCTCCGGACGGGCCGCTTCGACCGAATCCTCCTCGTGCCGACCCCGAACAGGGACGCGCGCCTTGCGATCCTGAAAGTGCACACGAAGACGATGCCGCTCGATGGAGTGGATCTGGAAGAGCTCGCCGTCGACCTCGACGGCTACTCCGGCGCCGACATCGAAGGCCTGTGCCGCGAAGCGGCGATGATCGCCCTTCGCGAGACGAAGCACGCGAAGAAGGTCGGCACGACGCACTTCCAAGAGGCGATGAAAGTCGTCCGCCCGAGCATCGACGCGGATACGATTAAGTTCTACGAGGAGTTCGACAAGAAGTTCCGGAAGAGCCTCGAGCGGAGACGGCCCGAGGAAAACATCCTCTACCGCTAACCGCCAGCGCCCTGGACCGACCGGTTTTTATCCGCCGGCTTCCTTGTCGGGGCCCGATGCCTCCCGCGGCGCCGTGGAGGGCGTGGGCTGCCCGGGTGATCGCCCTCAAGCCCCCACGTCTCGCCCTCGGCCTCGCAATCGTGCTCGTCCTCGTATCCCTCGCGCTGCCGTTGTGGTCCTTGGGCCGCGTGGCCGGCTCGGAACAGGACATCGGTTCGTTCTCGTGGACCGCGATCACGACGACCACCTACATTAGCGGGGTTTGGGACCGAACGACGATCTTGCCGTACACGTCCTCGCAGAGCCCGTTCCCTAGCCCGTTCCCTTCCCCTGCCTTTCGCGCGGTCGGGAGCGCACTCGCCACCGCATACCTGCTCAATGTCGTCCTCCTCGTCGTCCTCGCGGTCGTGTTTGGGCTCTTCTCAATCGGATATTCGCGCACGATGCCGACCCTCAGCCTCTTGATTGTGACCATGATCGTCTTGGGCGTCGCGCTTCTCGCGTTGTTCTATCCCATCGTGGCCGTGCCCGGCGCCGCCACGACGGACGTCGGCACGTTCACGATCGACGGGTTCTGGGGCTCCGACAGCGCCGCCGGGGCGCTGTGGTCATGGAGCCCAGGGCTCGGATGGTGGGTGCTCCTTGTCGCGGTCATTCTCGGGACGGTCGGCGCCGTTCTGCCATACGTGAAGAGCATTCGCGCGATGGTGCCCCCGGCTCCCGAGGATTGGCGCCCGCCCGCCTCTTGAACGAGTCGATGCCGTCGGAATCTTCAAATAGAATGCGTCAGATGTGTGTCAGACAAAGGGATGGGACCCGTCGCAGCGGTGCTGCGGTGGACCCTCGCCGATGCGGGTGATGGGATGAAGAAATTTGCCACGGAGCTCCGGGGCAAGACCGTGATGACGAATGACGGCCAGATCCTCGGGACGATTGAGAACTTCATCGTGAACACGAAAAGCGGGAAGCTGTCCGATGTCCTCGTGCTTCCCGCCGAGAACGTCCCGAAGAAGGGTTTGAAGACGGACCCCGAAGGTCGCCTCATCCTGCCCTTCCAGGGCATGCGCGCGGTGAAAGACGTCGTCGTGATGAATCTCTAGCCGGCGTCCCGCGTTCAGAGGAGGACGCGGCGTTCCTCTTTCACGACGTTCAGGACCACCTGAGTGTACGTGTTTTCCACGTACTCCATGGAGCCGAGTCGTTTGATGAACGCGTCGAGATCCCGTGTGTTTCGCAGACGCACGACCACGATTGAGTCCCACTCGCCCGTCACATCGTAGACATGGGTGACTCGGTCGTCCTTCGCGATCCGCCGCTGGACCTCGAGCAGCTTCCCCTTGTGGATCTTGACGCCAACGACCGCGAGGACGTCGAACCCTAATCTCGCCTCGTTCAGCACGGGGACATATCCGGAGATGACACCTTCCTCCTCGAGTTTCCGCACGCGGTTGGACACGGTGCTCAGGCTCGCATCCGCCTCCTTCGCGATGTCCCGATAGGACTTCCTCGCATCCGCGTTCAGGAGCCGCAGGATGCGCATGTCTAGTTCATCGAGGGCCGTCGGGGTGGTCATCGTATCCGCCTGGATCCCGCCGGCGTTCGAATGCACGCCTCGCTGGCGGGGCCAATCGGACATTGTTCCATTATCTATTAGCATTTCGGCCGTTTGTACGATTTCGTGTCGGAACACTTTATATATGTTCAGATTTCTCCCCAAAGCGACGGACACGACGGTGGGTCCGTCTAGGCGGGAAGGCGATGGCAATTTCTGCGAGTACCCCGGCGAAATCCAGGAAGATGACGGTGGCATCGGTGCTGAAGCAAATCGAAACGGATCGGATCCGCTGGGTCGATCTCCAGTTCGTGGACGTCCTGGGAGCCCTTCAGCACATCACGATCCCTTCGACGTCGCTGGGCCCCGAGGAATTCAAGCGGGGCGTCGGGAAGCTCGACGGCTCCTCGATCAAGGGGTTCAAGGAGATTCACGAGTCCGATATGGTCATGGATCCGGACCCGTCCACGTATGCGGTCCTCCCCTGGTACGACGACCTGCACAAGACGGCCCGCTTCCTCGTCGACGTCTACGAGGGCGGCAGCCATGAGCGGTTCACGCGCGACTCGCGGTACATGGCCCAGCGGGCGGTCCAGTTCGCCGCGGACCAGGGCTACGACATGACGTATTGGGGTCCGGAGATCGAATTCTTCGTGTTCGATGGGATCCGGTTGCTGCCGACGGCGGACCACGTACGGAACCCGTGGTCCGGGGCAGGGTACGAAATCATCTCGCGCGAGGCGCCGTGGCAGGCGACCGACGGAAAGAACTTCCCGATCCGCTTCAAGGAGGGATACTACCCCGCGCCGCCCGTCGACAGCCTTCAAGACTTCCGCAACGAAGCGTGTCGCATCCTAATCGATTCGTTTGGCATGACGCTTGACGCCCACCACCACGAGGTCGCGACCGCGGGCCAGTGCGAGATCGACATGCGCTACGACGAGCTCGTGCCGATGGCGGACAACGTCGTCACGTACCGCTACGTGATGAAGATGGTCGCCCACAAGATGGGGATGATGGCCACCTTCATGCCGAAGCCGATCTTCGGCGACAACGCGAGCGGGATGCACGTCCATCAGAGCCTGTGGACGAAAGGCAAGAACATGATGTACGACCCGAACGACGAGTATGCGGAGATCAGCCAGACCTGCCGATACTACATCGGCGGGCTCATGGAGCACGCCCGCAGCCTATGCGCGTTCACCTGCCCGACGACGAACTCGTACCGTCGGCTCGTGCCGGGTTATGAGGCGCCCGTCTTCATCGCTTGGTCGAAACGGAACCGAAGTGCGAACATTCGCATTCCGATGTACTACAAGGGGATCGAGGCCGCGAAGCGGATCGAGTATCGGACGCCGGACCCCTCGTGCAACCCGTACCTCGCCTTCGCCGGCATGCTCTGCGCCGGCCTGGACGGCGTC
>VBME01000116.1 GCA_005878995.1 Methanobacteriota archaeon
ACGGTGCTCAGGCTCGCATCCGCCTCCTTCGCGATGTCCCGATAGGACTTCCTCGCGTCCGCGTTCAGGAGCCGCAGGATGCGCAGGTCGAGTTCATCGAGGGCCGTCGGGGTCGTCATCGTATCCGCCTGGATCCCGCCGGCGTTCGAATGCACGCCTCGCTCGCGGGGCCAATCGGACATTGTTCCATTATCTATTAGCATTTCGGCCGTTTGTACGATTTCGTGTCGGAACACTTTATATATGTTCAGATTTCTCCCCAAAGCGACGGACACGACGGTGGGTCCGTCTAGGCGGGAAGGCGATGGCAATTTCTGCGAGTACCCCGGCGAAA
>VBME01000203.1 GCA_005878995.1 Methanobacteriota archaeon
TTCGCGGCCTCGATCTCCTTTCGGTGGCGCTGGCCGTAGTCGAAGGTGAGGCCGATGACCCCGAAGCCCTCCTTGATCGTCATCGCGAGGGCCGTGGCCGAGTCCATCCCTCCGGAGAGGAGGACGACGGCGGTCTGTGCCATGGATGCCAAGATGGAAGCCGGCGCTAAAGGCCTTGCGAACCGCCTCCGTCAGAGACCGAGCGCCTGGATTACGCGTTCGAATCGATCGACAAGGGGCGCCACGCGTCGGTACCCGTCCGTGCCCTTCCGGGGTTCCTCGAGCAGCCCAATCTCGTGCCCTTCCGGATCGTGCAGGTAGGCCACCCGACCGTACGGTCGGCTCGACGGAGGTCCCAGGAACTCGGCCCCACGCCGGCGCAGTTCGTCGTAGGCGATTCCCAGGTCCTTCACGCCCATCACAAGGAAGCCCTCGGGAGGTCCACGGCGCTCCCCTGGCGGGCAACGGTGAATCGCGAGCCGGACCGTCCCCGCGTCGAAGTGGATGACGTGGCCTTCGTCGAGGAGAAGCGGCAAGCCGAGGATGTCTCGGTAGAACGCCCTCGCTCGGTCCAGGTCTTCCGAATACAGGACAACCCCCTCGATCGCGAACGACACGATCATCGGCCCCCCGGCCTCGAGCGACGCAGGCCGTTATGACCGTTGCGCCGTTGCACCGGTCGCCCGCTGCGGGGCGGTGGAAGCATCAGACGGAGAGCGCGAACCACCGAGAATTGAACAAGTACCATACCTCGAGCACGTAGCGGTTCGCCGAGTTTCCCTGCAGGGAGAAGAAGTCCCCCGTCGAGAGGAACCCATCGCCGTCCGCATCGGTGAAGGTGAGCGTACCGTTCGCGAACGCGCGACCCGTGCCATTCGCCAGGGTGACGTTCGACAGGACCGGACCTCCGTTCTCCATGAGGGTCGCTCGGAGCGTCCCATTGAGAGCGAGCTCCGGGCTCCAGGAGACCACCGTCGCCGTCGCCCGCCAGGGGTTCGTCCCCTGCATCTGGAACGCCACCCAATACGGCGGGGTTCCAATGATTGGGCCCCAGCCGGCGATCCATGCTCCGGCTCCGATCATTGCATTCGTCGCCTGCAGGACGAGCCGGATCACGGTGTGGTTCCCGATGTTCTGCATCGTGAACCGGTCCCCCGAATCGAGCCGGCCGTCGCCGTTTGCATCCGAGAAACTGAGGGTGGCCCCGTTCGGGAAGGTCGTCGGCAGGCCGGAGAGAGGGGTGGCCACCGTCTCGGTTCCCATCGTCACGGAGACCTGCACGATCGAGAGAGCGGGCGCCGCACCGTGCACTCGACTCACTTCGATCGTCGTGTTCACCAGCGACCCCCCGGTGCTCCCGGCGTATCGGAAATCGATCACGGGGGCGGTCCGGTCCGGCAACGGCACTTCCAGGGGTCCGCCGGGTCCCGCGAGGATGACGTGCACCCCGCCAGCGTACGTGCGGGCGGCGCTGCTGAAGTCCCCGACCTCGAGCAGATACACGTTCCATGTGTTCGAAGGGACCGAGGACGGCAGGTGGACGTCGATGCGGTCTCCCGAGTCCGCGAGCCCGTTCCCATTTCCGTCCACGAATCGAAGGGTCCCGTTGGATGATGTCCCTGCGGAGAGGGAGAGCATCCGGTCCGCGACGTCGAATCCGAAGAACGGACCGCCGACCGCCCCGGACATTTCCAGATACAGCAGGCCCGCGAGGGTCTGGAAGCGGGCCGCCGAATCGATCGGCCCGCCCGCGGGGAGCTCCGGGTTCGCCCCTTGGACTGGAAGGGCCTTGAGCAGCACGACCGGGAGGATGTCGGGACGGAATCCGTCGCCGTTCTCCGTCAGAATCTCGTAGTGGCTCCACAGGCCCGCATCCGTTCATCGCCTGACGAGGGTCCCCCGCAGACCGTGCTGTGATCGAGCTGAAGGTACACGCGGGGGCCGTAGCTCGTATTCTCGCGCGCGACTCCCGTGATCGTCCCTTGGAGCAGAATCTGGGCTCCGGCGGCGAGATGGCTCATCGCGTAGACCTCACCGATCGATCGAGCGCGGAAGATTTCCCAGGCCGCGAAGGCTCCGGCGGCCACGACGACGGCCGCGATAATGACGACCAACTTGCGACGGCGAAGCCAGGGTCGGGGAGCCGGCGATTCGGGCGGCGCCTCCATGGAGTCCCCAATCCCCCCGAGCGGCCTAAAGGCATCGGCCCCGGGAGTCCCCGGAGGGCGCGTGCGCCGGCGAAAATCGATCAGTATCGGGCCAGAGATCGCCTTCGAGCCCGCGGGCAGCGCATTTCCGCCCGGGTGGTAGTTATAGTTAAGTAACTATAACAGCATGTGGTCCCATGCAGATCGGCTGTGGCGTCTACGAGCACGAAGTCCGCGGCCGGCCCTACCTGTACTTTTGGCACTACGAGGACCGCGGGGGCCGAAGGGTTCAACTCAAAGAGTACGTCGGGCCTGCGCGGTCGGACCGAAGCCGCGCGGAGGCCGCGCGGCGTTGTGAGGCGTACTGCCGTCGAGCAACCGAAGAGCTTGCCCGGATCCGGGACCGCGTGATGGCGTTTCTCGGACCTGGCACCTAGCCCATTTTAATCAGTTGCCCGGGTGCGAATTCTCCGAGCCAGGTGACGAGCGTGTCGAATGTCGCCCCCGCTCCCGTCGCGAAATCCTCCGTGACCTTCACGTTCTGCTCACGGTGAAGGGTTCGAATCACGATCTTGCCGGACCCGGAGGGTCCCGGCGGCGTGACCTCAATCGTCTGGATTTCGTCGCGTGCAAACTCGAAGCGCTTCGCCATCTCGAGGGCGGCGAGCGTCTTGGCGCGTTTCATCTCAATTTCCCGGTCATTCATGAAGCTCGAGATGTCAAGCTTAGCACCCACTTGCACCCCTCCCCCCTTCACCCCGATATCTCGGGCGGTTTGTTCGATCGCGTGACGAAGATCTTCGTTTTGGAATGCCCGGGTTGCGGCCCCATCAATTGGTATCACCTTAATGCCCTTCTCGGCGGAAGGGTCGTTGGCGAGCCGGAGCGCTTCCGCAAGCTCCTTCATTCTAGGGTCGTCGTCCGTGACGTTCGCGCGGATTTGCTCATCGAGGTGATCTGCAAAAAGCCGCCTCAACTCCTCGGGATCTTTGATCTTGCGCCAACCGGGCGGCATGCTCACAGCGAATTGCAGGAAGGAGCGAGTCATCTTGGGGTCATGCGAGATCAGCTCCGTCAGCTCAAAGGACAGCGTCTCCCGAGTGAACTTCTTTGAGCCGATTAGGCGGTCACGACGAAGGATAAACGCAAAGCCTCCACCGAAGCCGAGGACGAGTCCCTTGGACCATACGACTCGGACATATCCCGCGTTGTTGTCCACGGCCACGGGTCCATTATCGAATCGTGCAGTGATAAGCGTTCCTTCGCTTCACGCTCGGATCTCGTCGAACTCGTACTCCTTCCAATCGCGTTCGCCCAAGACGATCTCGAACTCCTGGGGCGTGAGGATGGGCTGCTTGTACTCGAGCACGTCCTCGATCGCGATTCGCGGGCACGCGGTGTTCACCCAGGCGTCCACCCGGTACCCTTCGAGGAACTCGGGAGAGACGAGGTCCATGAGGAAGATGCTTGCCTGCCGACCGTGCTTCTCGGCGAGGGTTTTCAGCTCCCTCGCTATCTCCATTCGCAGCTGCCCGATCTTCTTCGAAACGATGATCCCGAACACCGCCGCGTCCCGCGCCCGTGCGATCGCCGCGTGTCGCTGCCGCAGGATACGGTCCTTCACCTCTGCGAGGTTGCGCGCGGTCCCTCGCTCCGGGTCCGCGATGATTACGGGCTTGTCGATGAGGATCGCAACGCCGAGAGGGTGGAAGTCCCCGGTGCCAATGTACAAATATCCGTCGACGTCCGCTTCGATGACGGTCGCGGTGTGGTAGTCGCAGCCGAGGAGCTGGCCGGCATAGGCCACGCGTCGATCCGGATCGCCGATCCGCACCACGTGGCCCTTCGCCTCGAGCCGTTCCCGGATTTTCGGGAGCCAGTGGCGGTACTGCGTCGTGGTGACAAGGCCGACCCGCTTCGGAAGGAGCGGCTCCGCCGCATCGACGAAGTCCATCGAGGTGAGCGGCGGGCCCGGCAGGTCGTAGAAGAACACGTTGCGGTAGCGCAGGTGAGGCATTGGCGCATGG
>VBME01000117.1 GCA_005878995.1 Methanobacteriota archaeon
GGTCGAATGGCAGGTGATATTTGTCCCGGAATGCGCGATGGGATGACTCACCTTGGACGCTGATGCCCAAGACGACAGCTCCCTTCTCCCGGAAGGCATCGCTGTCGTCTCGGAATGCGCACGATTCTCGGGTGCAGCCCAGCGTGTCATCCTCCGGGTAGAAGTACAGGACAACCGCCTTGCCTCGAAAGTCCCCTAACCGAATGGGAAGGCCGTCTTGGTTCGTCCCCCCAAAATCCGGGGCTTGTGTGCCGGGCTCGAGCAGGTCGCTCATGGCGGATGGTCGAAACGCTCGTTGGATTCAAAGATTGTGCCGGCCGAGCGAAGGCGTCCATTCCTTGGGGGTCACCGCCCACGTCGAGGCCAATCTTTCAGGATTTCCCGTGCGGCGTTCAGGCCCGGAGCTCCGGTGATCCCGCCGCCGGGATGGGCGCCGGAGCCGCAGAGGTACAAGCCATCAATCGGGGTCCGGTACCGAGACCACCCCGGGACGGGCCGAAGGAAGAGGGACTGGTCTAACGTCATCTCCCCGTGATAGATGTGGCCCTCCGTGAGCCCGAACCGGGCCTCGAGGTCGAGGGGCGTGAGGATCTGACGATCCAGCACCAATCGCTCGAACCCGGGG
Organism: Methanobacteriota archaeon; assembly: GCA_005878995.1. The sequence continues at coordinate 626 of VBME01000117.1, forward strand.
ATGAGGTCCGCGAGGATCGTGACGACCCGGTCGGCGAGCTTCTCCCTCTCCGTATCCCACCCGCCGCGACGCAGTGCGTACGGCGCGTACTGCACTTGGGTCGACATCACATGCATTCCCGGTGGCGCGAGGTCCGGGTCCACGACCGTTGGGACGAACACGTCGAGGACGGGCTTCCCCGACGCCTGCCCGTACTTCGCGTCGTCGTACGCTCGCTCGATGTATTCGAGGGAGGGACAGACTCGGAAATGGGGAGGCACGCCATCGCCCGCCGCGGGCAGGTTCGGCGGCCCAGCTAACGCGAAGTTCACCTTCGCAACGACCCCGTTCATCTCGAAATTCCGGATGTGCAGGAGGAATTCCGGGCTCAGTTCCTCCGGGTCCACGAGGTGAAGGAACGTCCGCTTCGGATCCGCGTTCGACGCAACGGCCCGTGCACCGATCGTCTCACCGCCCGCGAGTTCGACCCCGGTGACGCGCCCGTCGGCGCTCTTGATGTGCACGACCTCCGCGTCGGTTCGAATCGTCGCGCCGGCGTCCCGGGCGGCGTGGGCCAAGGCGTTCGAAAGGCTCCCCAGCCCTCCGCGGACAAAGGCGGAACGGGCGCCGTGTCCGTCGGGCAGGAACTGGGGAACGAGCCCGAATGCGGTTCCGGGGGACCACGGTCCCTCAAACGTTCCCGTCAATGCATCGACCGCGTAGCTCGCTTTGAGCAACTCGGTCTCGAACCACTCGTTCAGAAAGTCTCGGATCGCCATCGGAGGCAGGCGGAGCATCTGTTGCATCGCGTGTTTGCCAAGTCGCCGGAAGCGGAGCGCGCGGCCGAGGAGACCCGTCAGCTCGCCGAGGCTCGGCGATGCGAGGTCGGGCGGCGGCATCGCGAGGATCGGATCGAGCGCTGCTGCGAATCGGCTCAGGAATTCGACGAACCGCGGGTATGTGTCCGCGTCTTTTTGTGAGAACCTCGCGAGTTCCGCCTGGGTCTTCGGGACGTTCCGGAAAATCCGTAGCACCTGACTGTCGCCCACCGCGACGACCTCCGGCTCCGCCGGGATGAACTGCACGCCGCGCTTCGCGAGATCCAAGTCCTCTAGGAGTTCAGGCCGGAGCCGACCACACACGGATGCACCGGTTGGTCCGCGGAACCCCGGGACGAACTCCTCCGTCGTCACCGGGCCACCGACGGTCGACCGCTTCTCCAGGACGAGGACGCGCCGGCCACCGCGCGCGAGGTACGTCGCGGCGACGAGGCCGTTGTGTCCCCCGCCGACGATGACGATGTCGAACGACTCGGCCACGGATCACACCCGGAGGAGGGCCCAGTCTCGCAAGATCTCGCGCGCGGCGTTGAGGCCGGGTGCTCCCATTACGCCACCTCCCGGATGGGCTCCCGAGCCACACAGGTAGAGCCCTTTGAGGGGCATGCGGTACTGCGCCCATCCCGGGGTCGGTCGGAGGAAGAGGAGCTGGTCCGGCGTGAGTTCCCCGTGGAAGATGTTGCCGCCCGTGAGCCCAATCATTTGCTCGAGGTCCCACGGGCTGAGGAACTGGCGGTGGAGGATGATGTTCCGGATGCTCGGGATGTACTCCTCGATCGTGTCGAGGACCGTCTCGCCGAATTCTTCGCGGCGCTCCTCCCACGTTCCCTTTCGGAGGCTGTATGGCGCATACTGGATGAAACAAGACATGATGTGTTTTCCCGGCGGGGCGAGGGTCGGGTCGAGCGTCGAGGGGACGCACATGTCGACGTACGGCCGGTGCGAGTAGTCTCCGTACTTCGCGTCGTCGTACGCTTTCTCGATGTAGTCCACACTGGGTCCGAGTGAGATTGCGCCCCGGAGGTGGACCCCGTTGCCGGGGAGGCACGAGAAGCTCGGCGCCTCCTTCAGCGCGAGGTTCACTTTGCCGGACGATCCTTCGATCTTGAAGTTTTCAATCCCTCGTACGAAATCCGCGGGAAGTTCTGACTTCTCGATGAGCTTCAGGAAAGTCCGTTTCGGGTCGGCGCCGGAGGCGATCACTTTCGCGTAGAGCTTCTCCCCCGACGCGAGTTCTACCCCGATCGCGCGTCCGTTTCGAACGAGGATTCGTCGCACCTCGGCATTCACGCGAGTCTCCGCGCCAAACTGCCGAGCCGCACGTGCGATCGCCTCGCTGACCATCCCCATCCCACCGCGGACGTAGCCCCAGGAGCGATACGCGCCGTCGATTTCCCCCATGTAATGGTGCATGAGGACGTACGCGGTGCCGGGGGACCGGGGCCCGAGCAGCGTGCCGATGATCCCGCTCGAACAAAGGCTCGCCTTCACGACGTCCGTCTCGAACCATTCGTCGAGGTAGTCCGCGGCGCTCATCGTCATGAGCCGCGCGAACGTGTACAGTTCGTCCTCCGTCAGCGTCTTGACCTGTTTGTTCAACGCGAGGAGCTTGCGCAGCTCGGACGGATTCAGGGAACCGACATCCGGCGGCGTCATGGTGAGGGTGGGCGCGATGAACTTCGCCATGCGGGCCATGAGGCGACCGAACCTCGGCATCGCCTCCGCGTCGCGCCGCGAGAATTTCGCAACGGCTTGGAAGGTATCCTCCTCGGACCCGTGATAGAACAGGTAGCGCCCATCGGGGAGCGGCGTGAAACTCGATTCTTGCGGGATCACTTCGAAGCCGTGGGATGGCAGATCGAGATCCCGGATGATCTGCGGGCGGAGGAGGCTGCACACGTACGAGCAGACGGTGAATTTGAATCCCGGATAGAGCTCCTCCGTGACCGCCGCTCCTCCGAGGATATGACGTCGCTCGAGGACGACGACTTTCTTTCCCGCGCGGGCGAGATACGCCGCGGTGACGAGGCCGTTGTGTCCCCCGCCGATTACGATGGCGTCGTACCGCTGCGCCATAAAGCCCGACCTCGTCCGCGGCACGTCGCGTCTGTAAGTTCAAACCGGGCGCGGCGGGCCGCGCGGAGTAACGGGAGAGGGGTTATATCGTTTATCCGCGGTCCGCGTCCGCCCGGAGGGGGATCGTGCGACGAGGATCGCCATTTCATTCGCGGACGTCGGCGGCATGCGACAGTTGGGAGTGGCGCGGGTGGGCCGGATACCTCGCGGCGTCGTCGTATTCCCTCGTCCCGGAGATGGAGTACTATGCGATCCGCCATTCCGCGGGCGTGCTCGACGTCTCGCCGCTCTACAAATATCTCATCGAGGGGAAGGATGCCGCACATCTGGTGAACCACGTCGTGACGCGGGACGTATCGAAGCTCGCGAAAGGGCAGATCTACTACACCCCTTGGTGCGACGAGCGCGGGAAGACAGTGGACGATGGCACGCTTTGGAATTTCGGTGACGGATCGTTCCGGATGACGTCCGCGGAGCCGAACCTGAAGTGGTTGCAAGACGCGGGAATGGGACTCGATGTGACCGTCACGGACGTGTCCGAGGATATTGGGGCGCTGGCCTTGCAGGGTCCGTCGTCCCGAGCGATCTTGCTCGACGGGGCGGACGGGGCGATCCAGAAGATGAAGTACTTTCGATTCGTGAAGACGAAGTTCGACGGCATCCCGGTCCACATCTCTCGGACCGGGTACACGGGCGATCTGGGATACGAGATCTGGGTCGAGCGTGAACGCGCAGAGGCACTGTGGGACGCGCTCATGACGAAAGGGGCGGGACACGACATCACGCCCGCGGGCATGCTCGCCCTGGACGTGGCGCGGATCGAAGCGGGGCTCATCCTCGCGGAAGTCGAGTACATGCCCGCGCGGAAGGCTACGATTGACGCGCAACGGTACTCGCCGTTCGAGCTCAGTCTCGACTGGACCGTGGCACTCGGCAAAGGCCCTTTCATCGGGAGGAAAGCGCTCATCGAGGAGAAGCGCCGCGGCCCGGCCCGGCGGACGGTCGGCCTGGTGATTGACTGGCGGACGATCGAACGGTTTTACTGGGACATGGGATTGCCGCCGCAGCCGCCCGCGGAGCCTTGGCGGGAGAAGGTTCCGATTTTCTCCGGGTACCGACAGGTTGGATGGGCGACGAGCGGCTGCTGGTCTCCCCTGCTGAAAAAATACCTCGCGATCGCGACCGTCGCCGCACCGTACGCCCAGATCGGGACCCGCGTGGAGATCGAGGTCGCGGTCGAGTGGCAGCGCCACCGCACTCCGGCGACGGTGGTCGAGCGGCCGTTCTTCGAACCGGAGCGAAAAAAGGCCTGAGCCGCGAGGCAATTTCCTTATCGAGGCCGCGGTTACCCATCCGCCTCATGGCCAAGACGGACGCGATCATCGTCGGCGGGGGTCACAACGGGCTCGTGGCCGCCGCGTATCTCGCGAAGGCCGGCCTGAAGGTCATGGTCCTCGAACGCCGTCCGATCGTCGGAGGCGCCTGTGTCACCGAGGAAATTCATCCGGGTTTCCGAGCCTCGACCCTTGCCTACACCTGCGGCCTCTTTCGGCCGGAAATCAAGGCCGACCTCGATCTCGCTTCGTTCGGCCTGGAAGAACATCCGTACGACCCATCCCAATTTCTCCCGTTTCCCGATCGGCGGTTCCTGCTCTTCCGAAACGACCTCGCGTGGAACGAGAAGCAGATTGCGCGATTCTCGACGAAAGACGCGAACGCTTGGGCCAAGTACGTGCGGTTCTGGGACGAATTCGGGGAGCTCGTGGAACCGACCTTGCTCGCGCCTCCGGTGTCTCTTGCGGACCTCGCCTCCCTCGTGCGCACTCCGCAAGCGGAAGACTTCCTGCGACGGATCATGCTCATGTCAATTTCGGACCTGCTCGACGATTTCTTCGAGTCGGAGGAAGTCAAAGCGTCGTTGGCTACGAGCGCGGTCGCGGGGACGATGGCCGGACCTCGAACCCCGGGAACCGCGTTTGTCCTTGGGCACCACACACTCACCGAAGTCGGAGGTTTGAAGGGGGCGTGGGGCTGGATGCGCGGAGGGATGGGGGCGATCTCCGATGCGATTGCCCGCGCGGCTCGGGCTTTCGGGGCGGACATCCGGACGAGTTCGACCGTTCGCCGGATTCTCGTGCGGAAGGGGCGCGCGGTCGGGGTGGAACTCGCCGATGGCACCATCGTCGAGGGAACGGCCGTCCTCAGCAACGCGGATCCAAAGCGGACGCTCCTGGGCCTCGTTGGCGAGGAGAACCTCCCGCCGGAATTCGCGCGGGCGGTCGCGCGAATTCGGTTCGAGTCTTCGTCCTTCAAACTCAACCTCGCCCTCCGCGAACTGCCCGATTTCCATGCGATCCCGGGGACCACCGCCCAGCCCCACCACAAGGCGATCATCGATGTCGCGCCCTCGATGGACTACCTGGAGCGAGCCTACGACGACGCCAAGCGTGGCCGTCCGTCGCGCGAGCCGTTCCTCGAGTTCGCGATTGAGTCCGCGAACGACCCGACCGCGGCGCCGCCCGGGATGCACACGCTCACGATATCCGCGAAGTTCGCGCCGTTCGACCTCGCGGCGGGTACCTGGGACACGGAGGCCGACAAGTTCGCGGAGCGGATCCTCGACGTCCTTGAATTGTACGCGCCGAACATACGTCGAGCGACGATTGCGATGGGTTCGCGATCCCCGCTCGACATGGAGCGGGAATACGGTCTCACCCGCGGCGATGTCTTTCACGGAGCAATTCTTCCGTACCAGATGTTCTCCTTCCGACCGGTCCCGGGATGGTCATCGTATCGGATGCCGGTCAAAGGCCTGTATCTGTGTGGCGCAGGGGCCCATCCGGGCGGCGGCGTGATTGGGGCGGCCGGCCACAACGCGGCCCAAGCGGTCCTCGAAGACTGGCAGCAGCTCAAGACGGCATAGTCGTCAAGACGTTCGAATCTGGTCCGCGTGGGCGTTCAGGAATCCCGAGGTACCGCTCTCAACGAAGTTCTTCAGGCAGACGAGGAGGTCGGACCATCGCCCTCGCTGATGGACGATTTCGGATTCCCGGTTTCCGGCGAACCCGGTCATGGAGAAGTAGATCGCCGTGCCGCTCGCCTTTTCCTCGAAGTCGAAACCCAAAGCGAGCTGCCCCGATTCGCGCGGCCACCGCAAGACGATTCGCTGCCCGGGTCTCCACTCGAGGATGCCGTCCGGCCCTCCGGACCATCCGAACGAGAAGGCGCCGCCAGGGCGGGGGGCGACCCGAGCGATTCCGCTCGGTACGCCTCCCGTGGACCAGTGGTCGAGCTGCGCCGATTCCGCGAACGCGTCGAATACTCTCTCAGGCTTTGCCTCGATGAGCACCGTGAGTTGCAGGTTCACACCGGTCACAGGGGAGTGATCAGGCCGGACGCTGTCGGTGCGACCTTCCGCGACGGACTTCAGGTTCCCCAGGCACATCCGCCAAGCGTCCTGCACGGTCCCGCATGTCGTGTCCGAGAGCGGGACATTGCGATGGTCAACCTGCAGGACCGCCCTATCTCCTGGCGAGTCCTCGAGTTCGTAGGAGACGCGGGTTTTCGCGGACTGAATCGGCCACGTGAATGCGAACCGTCGCAAGACGTCGCCTTCCTCGATCGTGGTCTCCCAGGCACGCCCCTCCGGCGGAATGATGCAGGTCTCCCCGCCGAACTTGAACGTCCCTCCGACCTTCGGTTCGATCCGACACCATCCGCAAAACCAACGGGAGAGGTGCTCAATCCTGAGGAGCCGCTCGAACACCACGGCTCGCGGAGCCGCGAGTTGCATCTTGAAGTGGTAATCGAAGGACATCGAGCCGTCCTAGTGCGTTCTGTGATTCGCTGAATCGCGCGGTGCAGATAAAGACGCGGACTACCGGGATATCCTTCCTTCGCGGCGGCGCTACCGGCTTCCTCGGCGTGCGGTGCGCGGCCGAGAGAGGCCCCGGCGGCGAGGTGAACGCGGCTTGGTGTCAAGGGGCTCCCGCATCCGAGCCGCGATGTACTTTTCGAAATCGTGGACCTGGGACTCTTGGCCGCTGAACCGGCCGCCCCGCCACGCTCGCGACTGCGTCCCGAGCTGGGTCCGCTGGCACACGGACCAATCCTGGCGGTTGATGAGGTCCCACAGGTCGACGGCGTCACTCGGGTCGAATCCTTCGGTCTCCATGACCCCTGCGTCGAAGTACCAGTCGCATTCGATCGTCGTGTGATGAGGACTGCGCGGCCACAGTCGGTGCACCATCAGGTAGTCGGGGTGGAGGCTGAAGAACAGGTGCGGCATGACGAAGTAGTAGTCGACGCGGCGACGATCCTCTTCGGTCATCCCTTTCAGCGGTGGGCGTTTCGTGTATCCGGACCAAACCATCGAGGTGTAGTCCTTGGAGAACTCCATGAAGCCGCCGTTGAAGTTGGGAGCCCTCGGTTCACGCATGAAATACGCGGTGTAGGCCCCCGAAGTATAGTGGGTGATTCGGTTCAGCTCGGGATGGATCGGGGCGCAGTGGTAACACTCGGAGTAGTTCTCTCCGAGGATCTTCCAATTCGCCTCGACCTCGTAGGTCCGCCGGGCTCCCAGGCGCAGGCCTTCGAAGTCAAACCTCGGGAACCGCGCGAAGAATTCGCCCATCTCCTCGCCGAGGGTGGGACCGGCGTCGTCGAGGCTCGCCCAAACGAAGCCGCCCCATGTGTCCACGCGGACCGCGCGGAGACCGTACTCTTCCTTCGAAAAATCCACGAGTCGCTCCGTGTGGGGAGCGCCCACGAGCCTTCCCTCCGTCGAATACGTCCACGCATGGTATGGGCAAACCAAGGATCCGAGCTTGGTCCCCTCCGTCTCGCCGACGATTCGGGTCCCTCGGTGGCGGCAGACGTTGTAGAATCCCCGCACCTCGTGGTCCTTGCCTCGGATGAAGAGGAGGGACTCGTTGCCGACCTCTCGAACGAAGAAGTCCCCGGGATCCGGGATTTGGTCCGCGCGACCGACATTCAGCCAGCTCCGGAAGAAGAAACGCTCGAGCTCCTCGAGGAAAATCGCGTCGTCCCAGAACGAAGCCCCGGTCAGCAGGGTGCCGGCGGAG
>VBME01000118.1 GCA_005878995.1 Methanobacteriota archaeon
GACGAACGCGAACGGCATTGCCCATTCTGCCGCAGCGACTCCGACGACGCACCTCGACCGCTCGGCCTGGTTGTCCCTGAGGATTCGCTTCGGGCGAGGTCTCTGGAAACGGCTCCACCGAATGGCCGATGGGTGGCCTTGTAGCCGATGCCAGCCCCGAATGACCGTTTGGATGCAAGGACTCCACGACACGGTCAACACTCGCCTCGGTCGACCCGTCTTCCTTCCCGACTCCTTCGCGAGGTATTCCTCCGGATCCCTGGAAGGCCGATACCATCTGG
>VBME01000119.1 GCA_005878995.1 Methanobacteriota archaeon
CCCGTCGGAGCCCTCGAGGAACACGGCCGACACCTGCCCCTCGGCGCGGACCTGATCCAGCCGCTGCACGTCCTTGACGAGGTCGCGAAACGGACCGGCGCCTATGTTGCGCCGCCGATCCCGTACGGGGTGTGCACGACAACGCGGCCGTACCCGGGCACGGTCAGCGTGTCGGTCGACGCGCTCAAGGCGTTCGTGCGGGACGTGCTAGCCGACCTCGTCCGGAATGGCGTTCGACGCGTGATGATCGTGAGCGGCCACGCGGGGCGGGAGCACATGATGGCACTCCGGGCGGCGGCCCAGGAGGTCGTGGATCAGGGGACCGGCCTCAAGGCCACCGTCCTCTCCGACTACGACATCATCTACGCTTCCCACGGAATCTTGCCGGAGGGAGATGGCCACGCCGGCGCCGGCGAGACGTCTCGGATCCTGACGGCCCGCCCCGATCTGGTGAAGGGCAAGAGCCCGGCCGGGAAGAACGACATCCCCCCGTACGCCGTCGTGGAGGATCCGCGGAAGTACTGGTCCGGGGTGACGGGGGACCCGTCGAAGGCGTCGAAGGCGCTCGGCCAGAAGCTCGACGACCTCGTGATCGACGAACTCGTCCGGCTCGTCGAGGAGCTCCGGCGGAGAGCGTGACATGGCGGCCGCGGAGGAGCTCAAGCGGAAGGCCGCCGAGGCCGCGCTCGAATATGTGAAGCCGGGCATGGTCTTGGGCCTGGGGACCGGGTCGACTGCACGGCTCTTTCTCGAGGGGGTCGCCCGCCTCGTCGAGGGCGGGATGGACCTGAAAGCCGTCCCCACCTCGCTCGCGACCGCGGAGGCCGCGAAGAAGCTGGGGATCTCGCTGACCTCGCTCGAGGAGAGCATGTGGCTGGACCTGTGCGTGGACGGGGCCGACGAGGTGGACCGGCGGCTCAACCTGATCAAAGGGCTCGGCGGCGCCTTGTTCCGCGAGAGGATCGTCGCCGCGGCGTCGAAGCGGTTCGTCGTGGTCGTCGACCAGTCGAAGCTCTCTTCCCGCCTCGGGACGAAGGCCCCGGTGCCCGTGGAGGCCCATCCGTTCGGCTGGAAGAACGTGTCCGCGGCGCTCCAGGCCCTCGGGGCCCAAGTCGAACTTCGCCACAAGGAGGGCGAGCCGTTCCGGACGGACAACGGGAATCATATCCTCGACGCGGCCTTCGGCCCGATCCAGGGCGCCGCAAAGCTCGCGAGCGCGATTGCGGGGATCCCCGGCGTCGTGGGCCATGGCCTATTCCTGGGGATGGCGCACGCGGTCCTGGTCGGCACCCCGAAAGGCGTCCGGACGTTGGTGCCTAGGCAAACGACTTGAGCTTCTTGCGGTTCGCCTCGATCCGATCGATCTTCGACTGTTCCTCGCGGTCGATCTGGGTGAGGACTTCGGACCAGGGCGCGTTCAGTCGGTACGAATGGACGGGGCGGCCTTTCCCCTCTTTCTTGATGTCCCGCTTGTCGACCCACTTGCGCCGCCGGAGCTCTTGCATGGCGATGCTGACCTCCGGCTGCCGGAGTCCCGTCGCCTTCTCGATCTCCACGGAGGTCGTCTCGTCGCGCTTTGAAAGGAACACGAGGGTCTTCGCGATGTTCCTCGACAGGCCCGTCTCAATGAGCAGGTCCACCAGGGTTTCGTCCCGGCGGCTGAGGCGGACCTCGCGGCTCATTGTATCTCCCCGCCATTTATTAATTTAGCAATATATATTTGTTGCGATTCAAGCGTCCAAGTTTCTCGCGGACCGGAATATTGCACGGCGGGTTTCGCGTTCGGGGCTCGAGTCCGCAATCATCTGGCTCGCGGAAATTTTCCGAGCGCAAACCCAGGAACCCATAAATACGAGTTCCCCTCTGTATCGGCGCTCGGTCGCCCCTCCATGAAGATGCCCCAGCGTATTCGCGGTTACTGTCCGTTCTGCAACGCGCATCGCGAGCTGGAGGTCGAGCGGGTCAAGAACCGCCCGCGGTCGGAGCTTCGCGCGGGCCAGCGGCGATTCCGACGCGTCACGGCCGGCTACGGCGGCTTCCCCCGCCCGAAGCCGGAAGGCCGCGAGAAGCCGACGAAGCGGATCCATCTCCGGTTCCGGTGCACGGTGTGCAAGAAGGCCCACCAGCGGCCTGGGATCCGCGCGAAGAAGTTCGAACTCGTGGAGGTCCACAAGTGATCCCGAAGCCCACGAGCCGGTTCCTCCGGGTCAAGTGCGAGGATTGCGGCAACGAGCAGGTCGTCTTCGACCGCGCCGCGAGCACGGTCTTGTGCCAGGTCTGCGGTGCCACGGTCGCGAAGCCGACGGGCGGGAAGGCCGCGATCCGAGGCGAGATCCTGGGGGTCCTCGAGTAATGGCGGAGGCGAAGACCGCCCGGAGCGGGTACGACTGGCCCGACGAGGGCGAGCTCGTCGTCTGTTCCGTGTCCAACGTCAAGAACTTCGGGGCCTTCGTCACGCTCGACGAATACGAGAGCAAGGAAGGCTTCATCCATATCGCCGAGGTCAGCAGCGGCTGGATCAAGTACATCCGCGACTACGTGCGCGAGGGCCAGAAGGTCGTCTGCAAAGTCCTGAAGGTCGACAAGGACAAGGGCCACATCGACCTCTCGCTGAAAGCGGTCAACGAACATCAGCGCCGCGAGAAGATCCAGGAGTGGAAGAACGAGCAGAAGGCGGAGAACCTGCTCGGGATCGTCGCGACCCGACTCGGGAAGACGCCGGCGGAGTGCTGGGACGAGTTCGGCTACGAGCTCCTCGATTCGTTCGGCACGCTGTACCGCGCATTCGAGGAGAGCGTGATGGACGAACACGCCCTCGAGGACGAGGGCTTCAAGGACGCCTGGGTCAAGACGTTCGTCGAGGTCGCGCGGGAGAACATCGTCCCGCCGCACGTCATGATCGACGGCTACGTCGAAGCGACCGACTTCTGCCCCGACGGCGCGGTCCACATCCGGGAGGCACTCACGAAGGCCGCGATGGAGTCCGACGGCGTCAGCGTGAAGGTCCAGTACATCGGGGCGCCTCGCTACCGGATCGTCGTGCGCGCGCCGGACTACAAGTCGGCGGAAGAGGAGATCCAGAAGGCCGCGAATCGGGTGATGAAAGCCTTGACCGCGAAAGGCGGTGAGGCGAAGTTCCACCGGAAGGACTGAGGCGATGCGGTCCCTCCTCCAGAAGTGCGGCGCGTGCGGCCGGTACACGCTCAAGGCGATCTGCCCGGCGTGCGGCCATGCGACGGGGAACCCGATGCCGCCCCGCTATTCTCCGGAAGACCGGTACGGCGTGTACAGGCGCAAACTTAAGCGGGCCCACGAATTGGAGAGATGAGACACCATGGACAACATCGTGATCCGGTACCTCGACCACCCGAAGCTCGACGATCCGACGTGCATCGAAGGCTTGCCCGGCATCGGGAACGTCGGCAAGCTCGCCGCGGAACACCTGAAGGACGAGCTGAAGGCGGTCAAGTTCGCGGAGATCTTCTCGAAGTACTTCCCGCCCCAGGTCCTCGTGCAGGAAGATGGGCAAGTCAAGCTCGTCAACAACGAGATGCACTACGTGAAGCGAGGCGCGGGGAAGGACCTCGTCCTCATCACGGGGGACTACCAAGGCCTCACGCCCGAGGGGCAGTACGAGCTCAGCGATTTCATCTTGCGGGAGCTGAAGAAGCTCGGCGTCCGCCGCGTGTTCACGCTCGGCGGGTACGGGATGGGCCGGATCGTCACGAAGCCTCGCGTGCTGGGCGCCGCGACGGGCATCGATCTCGTGAAGGAGATGGAGAAGTACGGCGTGGTGTTCTCGCGCGGCGAGCCCGGCGCGGGGATTGTCGGCGCGAGTGGCTTGCTCCTAGGCCTGGGCCGCCTGTACGATATGAACGCCGTCTGCCTCATGGGCGAGACGTCCGGCTACTTCGTCGACCCGAAGTCCGCGCAGGCCGTGCTCGACGTGCTCACGAAGTACCTCGGGATCGAGATCTCCTTCAACGAACTCGAGGCGAAGGCGAAGCAGATCGACCAGATCACCTCGAAGCTGAAAGACATCGAGGCCGCGCCGGAGCCTCCGGACAAGCGCGAGGACCTCGGCTACATTGGCTGAGCGCGCCGCGAAATCTCTATACGCCCGACGGGGCCTTATCCCGCCCACAGGGATGGGCGACGACGACAAGCGGAAGGCCTTTCTGAAAGGGTTCGAAGAAGGGCTGAAGGCCGCGTGGCGGGAAATCGGTTCCTTGACGACCCGTGGATACTCCTCGACCGAACTGATGGTGATGGCGAAGTCGAAGATGGCGGTCCTCTACCGCGACGTCGAGGCGATGGAGTCCCGCCTCGTTGAGGAGGAAGGAATCCCCGTCGTCGGCGGCGGCGAGATGCCCACGCGCAAAGATATCGGACGCCGCGGCGCCTATCTCGTGCGGGAGCCGAAAGCGGAGCGGGTCTTCGAGCTGTTCGCGGACCTAATGCGAGACGAGGCCCGCGGCCTATGCATCACCCGCATTCATCCCGACGACGCCCGCACGCGCTATCCTCTGGGCGACGCGGGGTTCATCTGGCTCTCGAAATCCGCGGGCAAGAAGGGCGAGGACATGGCGGTCGCGGAGCCGACGGCGCTGGTCGACATCGCCTCCGCGATCGCGGAGTTCGCGGCCGATGGCGGGAACGCGGCCGTGTTGCTCGAGGGATTGGAGTACCTGATCTCGCAGAACGGCTTCGCGTCCACGATGCGGTTCCTCCAGAAAGTCAACGAGAAAATCGTTCTCAACGACTCCTACCTGCTCATCTCCGCGAACCCCGCGGCGATGAAGGAGCAAGAGTATCGGCTCCTCGCGAAAGAGGTCGCGGGAGAAATCTGAAACCTTACCGGCTTGGCGCCGCGGTCGTGCGCATCGTTTTGCGACGTTCTGCCCGTGCGGATCGCATCAACGAGACCAGGAAGAGTACCGTCAGGACTTCCACGATTTTCGAGATCAGGCCGAGCGCATCGACCTCCTCGATGGTTCCGATCGGCCAGATGGACACGGTCCGCGTGACGACATAGGCCGCGATCAGGAATCCCGTGATGCCGAGCCACGCAGGGTCGAGCTCGCGGCGGGTGTACGGGATCACGAACGCGGCCGCGACCTGAAGGCCCGCGAATACGCCGAAGAACGCCGCGGGGAACGGCTCGTTGAGATGGTCGTTGAGCGCATACAGATGGAGAGAGCCGTCTGCGAGAAATAGGAACGACACGAGGTACCGTTTCGCCATCTCCGCGTCGCTGAAGATCTCGGGAAAGTTGTCATAGGCCACCCCAATCGTAGCGAAGGCTACGCCAAACATTGTGAGGAAGATCCGGAGGGAAAACGTGGCCGAAGAGCCGTGCCCGCCCGAACCGCTCCCGAGCTCGAAGAGCCCGAGCAGGTCCGCGAGCCACCCGGTCAGGATGACGATGACACCGGAAACGAAAAACGCGAGCTCGGTGATCGTCGGCTTCGCGCGACGCATCCGCGCCATCGAAGCGCGAGGTTCGCAAGTAGTTTCCGGTTCGCCCCGAGGGAGGACACCGCGGCTCCAAAAGGATTTATGGCTTCCTCGACTAACCGGCCGTTCCGCTCCCGTAGTCTAGTCCGGTCAAGGATCGGGGCCTTTCGAGCCTCAGACGCGGGTTCGAATCCCGCCGGGAGCATCATCCCGGAGGAGACGCCCCTTGGGCCGGGGAACAACGCCGGCCTCCTCTTTCTGATTTTCCGACTCGTTGAGGACGGCTTGTGGGCCCAGCACCTTCAAACGCTGCCACCAGCATTCCGCCTAGGGGACGAGGACGTCGCGCTGTCACAAGCGCGGGTCGGCCGTCCCGGGGGGGAGTGGAGACGATGACTGAGTGGTATTGCAACCGGTGCGGATATCTGAACCGCGAGGACGATTCGCAGTGCAGAAATTGTGCTCGGAGCCGCGAAGTGACTTTCGGAAGCGTTCGCGAGATCCCCTTGAGGAGAAGCCGAGGCGCTCCCGAAAGAAAACCGCCGACGGTCTGGGGTGGCGTCCTTCTCATCTTCATTGGCCTTTTCATTACCGTCTGCACGTACTCGGCAGCGAGCGGCGCCGGTGGTGGCATCTATCTCATTGCCTTTGGGCCGGTCATTGCTGGTATCGTCAGAATCATCCGTGCCCTCGAGGTCCCGAAATCGAATGCGACGGGGTCGGCCCCGCCCCGGGGCTATCAGTTCAAACCGCACGAAAAGGTCCGCATCCTCTCAAATCGCTTCCGAGAGAAAGGCGCTCCCGTTGGTTCGATCGGTTACGTGATCGAGAAGTGGGCGGATAATCTTTGGGAAGTCGAAGTCTCGCGCGTGGATGGAACTGCAATCGCCCGGTTCGTAGTAAGGCCGGAAGACATTGAACTCGCCGAGGGATAGACTGGGGGGCTTTCAGCTCGCGAGTAGGCTACCAACATCGAGGAAAAGGTGCCCGCCGTCGCGGGCGGGCATGGTGGGAACCCGACTAACGTAGAGACCCTCTTGAGGGTCGTATTGACCAACTCCAGTCGCGATGCGTCACGACAAGATCGAGACGACCCGAAGGTACTACGTCCGCTTAGACCGGGAGCGCGCCATGGCGGCAGCCCGCCGGGCCTTAGACGCGCCCGCGGTGCGTACCGCGTGACGGGGCGGCTCCCCCGGGCGGGCGCATCCCGCCGGGAGCATACCCACGTGCGTTCACTACGACAGATCGCTCTCGCCCGGACTCGCGCTCTCGCGGATTCCGAGCCGAGAAGGCGTAACTGTTGAGGTGGGGTACGCGAATGTGGAATAGGTGACCCGCGGGAGGCGCCCCCCTTGAAGCCACTTCAAGGGAGTCTTTCTTATGGATTCATTTGCATGCGTGCAGAGGTGCCATCATGAAGCGGAGGGAAGTGCACTAGCGGATGACTGGAAAGAGAGTTTGGTTCGTCACTGGCGCCGGCCGTGGAATGGGCGTCGATATCGCGAATGCGGCTCTGGCCGCCGGCCACATGGTCGTCGCCACCGGCCGGAACACCAAGGCCGTGGAGACGGCGGTGGGCAAGTCGGCTGACTTGCTGGTCGTCAAGTTGGACGTGACCCGCCTTGCCGATGCGAAGGCTGCCGTGCGGGCTGCCGTCCACCGGTTCGGCCACATCGACGTCCTGGTCAACAACGCTGGCAACTTCTACGCCGGCTTCTTCGAAGAGCTGTCTCCCGACGACATCGAGAAGCAGCTCGCCGCCAACCTCATCGGCCCGATGAACGTCACGCGTGCGGTCTTGCCCGTGATGCGCAAGCAGCGCTCGGGGCACGTCATCACGATCTCGTCGAGCGCGGGTCTCGTCGGCTTTGAGTTCGTTTCCGCCTACGCCGCGGCGAAGTTCGGCGTCGAGGGCTGGATGGAGTCGCTGCACCCCGAAGTCGCGCCGTTCGGCATCCACACGACTCTCGTAAACCCGGGCTTTTTCCGGACGCAGCTCATCTCGGACAAGTCGATGACCTTCGGCTCGCTGTCCTTCCCGGACTACGAAGAGCGGAGGAAGCAGCAACAGGCCTGGTGGAAGAGCCAGGGCGGCAAGCAGACCGGCGACCCCGCCAAGCTCGCCAAGGCCCTCGTGCAGGTCGCCAGCCAAGCGACCCCGCCGCAGCGGTGGGTCGCCGGCGCCGACGCCATCCAGCTCGTCGAGCAGAAGGCGAAAGACCTTCTTGCCCAGGCCGGAGCTTACCGCGACCTGTCGTCCTCCCTCGCCCACGATCAGGCCGCGCCGGAGAACGACCGGCGTCCGCGGAAGTGATCCCGGTGCGGATCGGAATCCACTGACCGGACAGCCCGGTGGCAGACGTCGTGCACTCTCTCGCTCGCCGCGGGAGATACCGCGTGGGTTCGCAGAGCCTTCATCAAGTTTCGAACGCGCCAGCTGTCGTCTATATAGTCCCTGTCGGTCTCACCTTTATAGACGCGATCCAATCGGGCCCTCGAAGGTTCTTGTATGAACGCCTCATTCGCTCGACACGCCCAACGCGCCGCTCGCGGTTCCGCAAGGCCGCGGTTGCTTCGGCTCATGATTGTCATCGCGGCGATACTGATCGTTTCGGTCTTGCCGGCGACCGCGCGCGCGAACAATTCCGAGACCACGCCCACGATCGTCCTCGTCCACGGCGCCTGGGCCTCGCCGCCTGGCTGGGACATGGTTGTCGCAGGGCTCCAGAAGGACGGGTTCGCGACTGCGACCCCGACCCTTGGCCTGCTGTCGATCGCACAGGACGTCACGATCGTCCGTGCGGTGCTCGACGGCATCTCGGGCCCGAAGATCCTCGTTGGACACTCGTACGGTGGGATCGTGATCTCCAACGCGGCGTACGGCCGGTCCGACGTGCTCGGCCTCGTCTTCACCGCAGCGTTCGTCCCCGAGCAGGGTGAATCGATCTTCAGCCTCGGCGCGGGCTTCCACACCTCCGAGGCGTTCAACCACTTCATCTGGACGGGGACGCCTTTCGCATCACCCGCCTTCATTGACCCGGCCTTCTTCGCGCAGTTCTTCTGTCAGGACCTCAACCCGAACCTCGAGGCGACCCTGAACGCGGAACAGATCCCGCTCAACTTCTCCATCGCCCCGACCCCGTCTGGGCCGGTCGCGTGGCACACGCTGCCGTCGTGGTACGCCATCTCAGGGAAGGACTTGATGATCGACCCGGCGGAGGAACTTTTCATGGCGCAGCGAGCGGGGGCGACGACCATCGTGTTCCCTGCGGCGAGCCATGCGGGAGGAATCACCCACTATGCGACCGGATTCGTGAAACTCATCGAGGAGGCCGTGCAGCAGACGGCGGATTGAGGGGGCCGGGTTCGACCAAAACCCTATACGTCGCCGAAGATGTTAAGGAGTCGAGCAAGAGCACGGTCGACAACCCCCTAGCGGTCGGCGTTAAAGGTCAAACGTCAAAATGAAAGAGTTCCAGACGAAAAACCAAAAAGTCTCGCCGTTGAAGCCCGGCAGCAAGGCGCCAAGCTTCACCCTCAAGACGACGCCGGATCAGCATGTATCTCTCCGAGATTTTCTCGGCAGGCCCGTGGTGCTGTGCTTCTATCCCGCGGACTGGAGCCCCGTCTGCAGCGACCAACTCGGACTCTATGCGCAGCTGATGCCGGAATTCAGGAAGTTCGACGCGGAACTCCTCGGAGTCTCCGTCGACGGAGTCTGGAGTCATCTGGCATTTTCGAAAGATCGCAGTCTGAACTTCCCGCTTCTCTCCGACTTCGACCCCAAGGGAGCTATCTCCCGGATGTACGGGGTCTTCACCGAACGCAACGGTGAATCGGCGCGGGCGCTGTTCGTAATCGATCCGAAGGGGATCATCCGATGGAGCTACCTCTCACCGGACGGTGTCAATCCGGGTGCGGATGGAATCCTCTCCGCACTGGAGAAACTCAAATCGCCCGGCTGAAGCGAGTGATCATGGCGAAGCAGAATTATCAACCGCCGAGACTGACGCTGCCGGTCGGTGAACGGGACCACATTGAAGGGCCGTCGGATGCTCGAATGGTGCTCGTCGAGTACGGGGACTACCAGTGTCCCTACTGTGGGGCGGCCTACCCGATCGTGAAGAAGGTCCAGAAGGAACTTGGAACGAAGCTGCGGTTCATTTTCAGAAACTTCCCCATTACTACCTCACACCCGCAAGCGGAGTGGGCCGCGGAAACGGCCGAGGCGGCGGCCGCCCAGGGGAGGTTCTGGGAGATGCACGATTTTCTCTACGAGAATCAAGCATCCCTGGCCGACCATGGAGTCTTCGCCAACTATGCGAAGAAACTCAAGCTGGACGTGAAGCGGCTCGAGCAGGAGGTTGCTCAGCATGTCCATCTGGGGAGAGTTCGAGAAGACTTCATGGGTGGAGTCAAGAGCGGTGTTAACGGCACGCCGACGTTCTTCATCGGTGGCGCCAGATACGATGGCTATCCCGGATTTGGCCCTTTGATCGCCGCGCTCGAAAAGACCGAGAAGGGCTGACCGCAACTCGGCCGATAGCTGGACGAGTGTTAGTCGGCACCCCGATTCGAGCACTTGCCTTCATTGCAAAGCCATAAATCCAGCCCTCACTTGGTGCCTAGTTATGCCCATGATTGACGTGTACGCACCGGCAGACCTTTTCCCGGCCGGGACCGACGGTCTGCTTGGCAAGGAGCTTACGATGGCCGTTCTCCGCGCGGAAGGTGTGGCAACTCCCGGCCCCTTCCACCTGAACAACACCGCCGCGTTCATCCACCGAATGGACCCGCGCGCGGTTCACACCGCAGCGACCAACTCTGCACGGACTGTCCGTGTCCAGGTCATCACGCCTCCAGCGGCGTTGACCCGCGAAGGTCAGAAGCAACTCGTCAAAGAGATCACCGAGATCGTGACCAAAGTCTCCAGCGACCCGACCCAAGCCAGTCGCACTTGGGTGATACTTACTGAGGCAGCCGAGGGCGGTTGGGGGCTCGCAGGCACGGCCTTTGGCCGCGAGGAGTTCGCGGCGCTCGCCGCCAAGGCGGCTGCGGCGCGCGGGAAGTAAGGCGTCCCGCCTTGGAGAGGAGTCCTGCATGTTGGGGCCCGCTTCGATGTGGCTCACGGATGCGTGGTTGCGCGCTTCGCACCTCGAGTTGAGCTCGCGATTCCGGTCGAGTGGACCGGGGGAACGGGAGCCGCTAGCGGGCGGTCGATCCGCCGTCCACGGAGACGGCGGCGCCCGTCATGAAGGACGATTCGTCGCTCGCGAGGAACAGGATGGACCGCGCGATCTCATCCGGATCGGCGGCGCGCCCCATCGGGATTCGAGCGGATAGTCGCCGATAGTATTCGCCGAAGCGCAGACCGGACCGGCGGGCGTCCGCCTCCATCATCGGGGTGCGGACCTCCCCGGGACAGATGGCGTTGACCCGAATCCCATCCCGCGCGTGTTCGAGGGCCATGCACTTCGTCATCAACAAGAGCCCGGCTTTCGACGCGCCGTAGACGGCGGAACCCGGGGCACCCCGGAACGCCGAATCCGACGCGACGTTCACGATGACCCCACGCCGTCGCTTCACCATGCCCGGGAGTGCGTACTTCGAGCACAGGAAGGCGCCCTTCAGGTTGATGTCCATCACCCGGTCGTATTCCGTCTCCGTGAAGGCCTCGAGGTCCTTCTCAATCCAGATGCCCGCGTTGTTCACGAGCACGTCGATCGGCCCGAGCCTTCGTTCCGTTTCGAGGACGAACCGTTGGGCGTCCGTCGCCTTCGACACATCGCCGCGAATCGGCAGCACATCGCCGAACGTTCGCAGGCTTCGGGTCGCCGCCCGGAGACGAGGAAGGTTCCGGGCCGATATCGCCACCTTCGCGCCTTCGCTGAGGAAGGCTTCTGCGGTCGCTAGTCCAATGCCCGATGACCCGCCCGTGACGAGGACGACCTGCTTCCCGAACCGCATGGGCGCGGGAATCGTTGGCGGGAATATAGGCTTCCGCAGACGCCTCGTGACTCCCCGCCTGCTAGGGCGGGTGCGGGCCTGTGCGCAGCACCCGAGGTTTCGAGACCGCCAAAATCCGCCGAAGAAGTCTACACGGTAGTCGTAACGTTCGCGACGAATGTATCTCCTGCGCGCGCTGTCAGGCGTCTCTTCCCCGGCCGGGAACCGGCCAC
>VBME01000120.1 GCA_005878995.1 Methanobacteriota archaeon
CACGGAGATCTATGAAGGGACGTCAGAAATCCAGCGGCTCGTCATCGCACGTGCGGTTCTCGGGAAGTGAACTGGAGAACGCCCACGATCGCTGGTATCGGGCGGTCGCGCCGTATTACGACCAATTGTACGATCGATCGCGAACCGCAAGAGCCTACCCGTTCCTCCAACATCTCTTCCTGCGGTACGGCCCCATCCATGAGGTCCTCGATGTCGCATGTGGCAGCTTCGCGTTGGACCTCCCGTTGG
Organism: Methanobacteriota archaeon; assembly: GCA_005878995.1. Next base: position 250 of record VBME01000120.1, read on the forward strand.
TGAGGCGCGGCTACCAGGTGGTGGGTCGGGATCGATCCAAGGACATGCTCCGCGTCGCCCGCGGCGCGTTGAAGGCGGTGGGACGGAACGGCGACCTCGACGAAGCGGACATGCGGACCCTCCACCTAAACCGCGAATTCGACGCCTTGCTCTGCCTCGGGACGGCCTTCAACTACGTCACATCCCCATCGGAAATCCGAAGGACGCTGGCCGTCTTCCGCCGCCATCTGCGGGGGGGAGGATTGCTGGTCCTCGACTTGACGAACTTCGATGCGTGGATCCGCCATCCACAGAACGCACGGGCCGTGGTGGACCACCAGGCCCCGGATGGGACTCGGATTGCGATTTTCGCCTTCAACGAACAAGAACGCCGCAAGAAAATTCATCAGGCACGCTTCTTGACCGTCGTCCAGAAAGGCCGAAGGATCGATATTCGTTTCGACGAGACGCCCCTTCGCATCTGGGCGAAACCCGAACTTGATCGTGCTCTCCGAACGGCAGGGTTTCGACCGGCCGAGTGGTGGGGCGATCTCCGGCTCGGTGCGAAATACGACCGGGGTCGCAGCCCGCGGCTCGTGTCGGTGGCCGTGCGGACCTGACGAGCGGACGGATACTCGCGGTTCGCCCGGAGAGAGAACCCTTATCCCGTTCTGCCGGTTCGCGGGGCCGAATGGCGACGCGCGTACTCTACATGGAGGAGCGCCGAGGTCAGAATCCGGATCCCTGCTACCTTCGCGAGTTCGACGCCAAAGTCGTCGACCGCGGCCCCGACTTCGTCGTCTTGGATCAGACCGCCTTCTACGCGGAGGGCGGTGGCCAGCCGGACGATACGGGCATGTTCCAATGGACGGGGGGCGAGTCGCGAGTGCTCCGTGTCACGAAGGACAAGGGCGTGATCCGTCACCACGTGGACCGGATGCCCGCGGCCGACGAGGTCCATGGCGTCGTCGACTGGGACCGGCGATACAAGCACATGCGCATGCACACGTCCCAGCACCTCATGTCGGGCCTCGTGTTCCGGATTTTCGGAGCCCGTACGGTCGGCAACCAGATCCACACGGACTACAGCCGCGTGGATTTTCAGCCGGCGAGCTTCGGGCCCGAGGATATCAAACGAATCGAGGACACATGCAATCAGGTCATCGCCAACGGACAAGACATCCGAGTCTTCGAAGAGGATCGCGTCGTCGTCCAAAACAAAATCGAGGATCGAGCCCTCTTGGACCTCATCCCCGCTTCCGTCCGGCGCTTGCGGATCATCCAGATCGGCGAGGCGGACTACTGTCCGTGCGGCGGGACCCACCTGAAGAACGCATCGGAGATCGGGAAGGTCCACATCCTCGAGAGGCGGTCGAAAGGGAGGGAGACAGACCGCATCGTCTACGAGCTCCTTCCCGCGTAGGCAATTCTCACGGAGAACCGGGGGCGAGCCCTTATGGACGCCTAGCTGCTTCGTCGTCCCGACATGAAGGCGGGCGTCGTCGGCGTCGGAAGAGTCGGGGGCGCAATTGCGTTCGCGCTCGCACGAGAGGGCGATTGGGACGAGCTGGTCCTGGTCGACGCGGTCAAGGACCTCGCCAGGGCCCAGGCGGAGGACATCCGCAACGGACTTCGCCTCTCGACCCAACCCGTGATCCGAGCCGGGTCGCTCGACGACCTGTCCGAGTCGGAGGTCGTGGTCCTGTGCGCGGGACAGGGTCGGAAACCGGGGATGACCCGCCTCGATCTCCTGCACGCGAACGCGGGGCTCGTTGCCGAGCTCAGTCGCGAAATCGCCCATGCCGCATCGAACGCGAGCCTCGTCGTCCTGACGAATCCGATGGATGTCATGACCACGATCGCGTGGCGGTCTACCGGATGGCCTCGGACGCGCGTGCTCGGCTCGGGAACGCTCCTCGATTCTCTTCGGCTCCGGATGATTCTCGCGGACCGCCTGAAAGTCCCCGCCGTGAGGGTCTCCGCGACCGCGATCGGCGAGCACGGACAACGCATCGTACCCGTGTTCAGCCGAGCGAGGGTGGAGGGCCGTCGGCTGACCTTGTCGCCACAAGAGAAGGAGGAAATCACACAACGACTCCGCGAGGTAAGCGGCCGCATTGTCGAGCTGAAAGGCGGGACGGAATTCGGACCCGCCGGAACCACGGCCGACCTAATCGCCGCGCTCGTCGGTCCACGGCCGCGAGTCGTCCCGTGCTCCGTCGTCCTACAAGGCGAGTACGGCGTCCAGGACGTCGCGATCGGCGTCCCCGCGGTGGTCGGGACAAGACGGGTGCTCGCTTTGGAAGAGTGGCCTCTCTCCAACGGGGAGAGGGCCGCCTTCGACGAGGCGGCGCGCGACCTGAAAGCCTTTGCGGACGATGCCGCCGTCCTCCTTCAGCTCGCCCCAACACCTCTGCGAAAATCCCCGTGATTCCAGGTCGCCGTCAGAGATCGACGGCCTTCGTGCCGTCCCAGACTTTCCGCGCGCCTTTTTCGGCGGCGGGGATCAGGAGGTCCCGCTTCGACTTGGTCGGGATGATGAAGTACTCCTCGGCACGGCCTGCATCGGAGAGGAGGACGAGTTTGACCTTCCCCCCTTCCATGACCTCCCCCGTCTCCGAATGGAGATAGCGGTACCGGACATATCGGCCGCGGTCGATCAGAGAGCGGACTTCGATCTCGCCCTTCTTCGTGCGTGTGAGGACCTCGTCGGGGAAGTCGGTCATCGGGTTCACATTTCCGAGAACGTGATTCCGGGCAAAAAGCCGAAACATCGACCCCAAACGGACCTCGATTGCGCACGGTGATTCTCACCCCCGATAATTTGGGTAGAACGCTTATGAAACGCAGGCGTCTCTGGGCTCCCGAATGAACGACAGCTACGAGACGAGCGGTCGAGACACCATGGCGCGGATCGCAACAAAGCAGCCGCACGAGTTGCTGCTGATGTTGGGAGGCGCCTTGACAATTCTCTTGACCCTCGTACTCACTGGACTCCTGTGGTACCCGAAGCTTCCGACCGGGACCGCGCTGCAAACTCAGGCGGTGAGCCTCGTCATCAACATCGTCCTGGGCGCAGCGCTGTATGTGTCAGCGGCGATTGTGCGAAAGAACCTGCTGAATGGCGCCATCGTGGCGGGAGTGGTGAGCGTGATCCTCCTCGCCTTCGCCGCCGGCAACCAAGCCGGAACGATTGGCGGCGTCGTCGGGCTCCTCGGTGCAATTCTCGCCGCGGTAAGCCCCTACATGCCGAAAACCCGGCAGCACTAAGCGGCGACGGGACACGCGGGACCGGAATCTACGGGATAGCCGGACGGCTACGTGTCTCCCGCTGCCCCCCCCCCCTTCCCGGGGCAACCCGGCCTACGGCCTCGCGGGCCACGATTCGTGCACGCGGATCGAGCTGCTCGGCGCCACAACGTTGAAGCCCTCATGGATTCCTGTATTCTCCCGGTGGAGCCATGGGCACCAAGTACACAGACATCCAGGTGAAAGGGGCCGTCGAGAACGTCCAAAACCTCGTTCAGCACGCATTCGGTGCGAACGGGTTCAAAGTCCAGTGGGACGGGCCGACGAAAGGGAAGGCCGAGAAAGGCAGCAAAGGCGCGAACCTGATGCTGGGGGCGCTTTCGCAATACTACGGCGTCGACTTCGAAATCGCCCCGAATCCGAACGGCGCCGTCCTGCGACTGGTGAAGTCGAACACGGGTTGGGCCGGCGGTTACCTCGGCGCCCGAAAGGTGGAGAAGCAGTTCCAGCAGCTCGGCGACACCCTGGCTGCCTGGTTCCAACAGCAGGGCGTCCTCCTCGGCCGGTCGAGCGACTAGTCACGCCGCCGCGATCGGTCGAACAACGTCTCGCCGGAACACTCGATACGCTCGACCTTGTAGTACGGCAGACGGGCCCGAGCTGTCGTGAAGTACCGCCGTTCGAGGTCGACGATCTCGGAGCCGCGGATCATGGCGACGCCTTCCGACCGGGTCCGGTCGCGGTACCAGAGCAGCGCGTCGGATAGCCGACTCGGCTCGCGCCATCGCAACTCGTTCAGGGTGTCACGGGCCGTCCGGTTCATCGCGTCGACATACGCAACCGGGTTCTCGAACCTCGCGGCGCAAAGACCATATCGGCCGGACCGGTTCGGTGTCCCATGGACTACCCGCCGCGCGTGCGGGCCTTGCTCGATCGCGCGCAGGCGGAGGGAGGAGACACGGTCGTCGTCCGCGCGAAGGGCGAGCGGTACGAGGGCACGCTCATGCCCCACCACGGGTTCAGCGGGGAAGACATCCTCACCGTGAAGCTGCCGAGCGGGTACAACATCGGCATCGCGGTCGGAGACATCGAGGCGGTCGAGGTCACCGCGAAGCACGAGGCGACGCGGGCGGACCGACGGCTTCCTCCGCCGACGAAAGACAAACCGATCGTCGCGGTCCTCGGAACGGGAGGGACGATTGCCTCCTACGTCGACTACCGAACGGGCGCCGTCCATCCGGCCGTGACAGCGGAAGAACTCGTCTTCAGCGTCCCGGAACTCCTAGAGGTCTGCAACGTCCGGGCACGGGTCATCTACAGCATCTTCAGCGAGAACCTAAAACCGGAGAACTGGCAGCGCCTCGCTCGGGAAGTGGCGAAGGAACTCGGCTCCGGCGCCGCGGGCGTCATCATCCCCCAAGGCACGGACACGCTCCATTTCACGACCGCCGCACTCAGCTTCATGGTGCGCGACCTGACCGGCCCGGTCGTCGTGGTCGGGGCGCAGCGATCGAGCGACCGGCCGTCGTCGGATGCCGCATCGAACCTGTTGAGCGCGGCCCACGTCTCCGTTGCGAACCTCGGTGAAGTCGTCGCGGTGATGCATGGGGAGACGAGCGACACGTTCGGCCAGATTCACCGCGGCACGAAGGTCCGCAAGATGCATTCCTCCCGGAGGGATGCGTTCCGATCCCTGAACGTGACGCCGCTCGGCCGCGTCCACCCGGACGGCACGGTCGAGCTGACGGATCGCGCCCTCCCCCGTGCCCGCGGCCCCACGAAGGTGGATGACGCCCTCGAGATGAAGGTCGCCCTCGTGACCTTTTATCCGGGCCAGCGGCCGACCGAACTTGAGGCGATTCTCCAGGGGCTTCGCGGCATCGTGATCGCGGGCACCGGGCTGGGCCATGTCGCCCACGACCTGGTCCCGATCCTGCATCGGGCGACGCGCGACGGCGTGGCCGTCGTCATGACGACCCAGACCCTCCAGGGACGTGTGAGCATGCGCGTGTACGACACGGGCCGAGACCTCTTGAAGGCGGGAGTCATCGAGGGCCAGGACATGACGCCGGAGACGGCCTACGTGAAACTGATGTGGGTCCTCGGACACACCCGCGAGCAAGCCGAGGTCGCCCGCGCGATGGCGACGAACGTCGCCGGCGAGATCAACCCGAGAATCGGCCTCGACGAGTTCGCCGAGTGAACGGCACTCGAGGCGCGCTCGTTAAGCTTATCCCGCGCCTGGGATTCGGCACGTTTAGATGAAAATCGACCAAGTCGGTGAGGTGGGGGTCGTCCTCACCGATGCGAATGAGCCCGTCCTCCATGGCGGCGATCAGATCATCGGATACCGGGCCCTCAAGTATCTCATTTTCAAACCCGTGGCCCTCGCCAAAAAAACGCTCGTCGAGCAACGAGAAGGATGGGTGTGGCAGACCCGGCGGCGGCTTCTCCTGCTAGACATGGAATGGCTCGATCTACCGGGCGGCAAGAAAGGGAAACGCTACCACGAGATTCCGCTTGAGGAGACCATCGATGTCGTTCCGAAGCGCAAGCGGGTACTCCTCGTCACCAAGGACAAGGAACATGGCAAGGTCGTCTTCGAGTTCCGGCCGTTCGGTGCGGCGTCTCGATTGCTTGCGTGGCTCAAGAAGGAGAAGGAGCACCGCCGGAAGCGGGAGGAAGGCACGTTGCGCTCTCCATATCGAGAGGAGGATCGCTAGCGACCGCCCATCTGCTGTGCGGCCTGCCGGCGCTCCCGTTGCTTTCGCTTCATACGCCGGGTGAAGAGCAGCGATCCGATGAACGCCAAGGAGAGGACGAAGAGCCCGGCCGCCTGGGCGGGTGGGTCCCCGTTGTAGAACAAGCCCACGAACAGGAAAACCAAAATCCAGAAGACGATGTACCCGGCGATTCGCCGTTTCGCGAAATCAAAGACCCGGCCCATCGACTGCCCCCTTCGCAGGCGGAGAACAAGAAGCCATCGGTCCCAGTCGCGACCTTGCGACTATTCCAAAGGTACATCGCCCCGCGTTGTGTTTGCAGACCGATTGCTCATGTCCGCCGTGACCGAGTACGAAGGCATCTGGGAGATGTTCGTCCAGATGCATCGCGAGACCCACGGGGAAAACCACGCCCCGACGCGGGATTTCAATTGCTGCGGTGAGTTCGCGGTCCTGATGGCGCTACGGGCCGCGTCCACCCTGAAGCCGGACTACCCACACCACCTCCTGCTGCGCATGGCCGCGATGCCCGAGCTCGACCGCGATTTCTACGTGAAGAACCTCCTCTCAACGGACGGCGAGCCGGAGCCGGCGGACCCCGAGCCCCTCCGCGAATACCGCGCGAGCCGGCGATACCACATCCTGTGGACGGAACTCAAGGAGGCGGGCGCGCGGATCGAGCACCTTGAGCGTGAGTTGGAACAGTCCAACCTTCGCGTCGCGGAACTCGAGGCTACGCTTGCGAAAGTGAAACCGGGTCCCGAGACGCCCTAGTGGGTCGTTCGAATCGCGCTCGCCTCCGTGCGGCTGCTGGTCGACGGACGTCTCCGCGGCGACATTTCTGCAAAGCGCTTAACCTCTTGGGGCAATCTCGGGCCGTCGTTGAACCCCGTCAAACGGAGGGTGCAATCCGGTCGTCAGTGGCAGTACAACGGCTATCGCCTTCTCCTCGGGATCCCGGTGGGCCTGCCGTTCGGTATGCTCGCTGGCATCGCCGTCGTGGCGTTCCTCTGGTCGAAGGATCTTCGATATCTCGTGATGCTCGGAATCGTCCTCGTCCTGGGTGTCGGGGTCGCCGCAGTCATCCTTCTTCGATTGGTGCCGAGGGCTCTGGTTGGCTCGTGGTCACTGGACATCATCTTCGAAGCCGAAAATGCGGTCGGGCAGAGCGAACGGCTCTGGCAGGTGGTCCTCGAGGCTCTTGACGCGCACGGGTTCGCCTGGCAGCACACTCCACCGGCCGGCCGGGCGAAATCGTTCCCGAGAGCGCATGATCCGATTCTGCTCCCATCGGAGCGGGTCCGGCTGTGGTTTGACAACAGCCCACCGGGCGAGGACCCGAATCCGAGCATCGTGCGTGTGGCGTTCGTCCTCGAGCCATTGGAGAAGGGTCGCGACCTGGCTGCCCTAAAGCAAACCATCGTCGGTGCGCTCCTCTCGGAGGAGAATCGACAGCGGGCGGAACGACGTGCGGTCGCAAGAAAGGCTTAATCGCGTCCCTCCTTCTGGGGACCTAGATGGACTACCGCACGGTGGGCCTCAAGGTCGGGCTCGAAATCCACCAGCAGCTGGCGACGCACAAGCTCTTTTGCGACGATGCGTCGGTCCTCGTCGACGCTCCGGGCGGGGAGAGATTCCGTCGACGGCTTCGGCCGACGCAGTCCGAGCTCGGAGAGGTCGATGCGGCGGCCATCGAGGAAGCGAGGCGGCGTCTCACCTTCGTGTACGAGACGACGCCGAACTCCTGCCTCGTCGAGGCGGACGAAGAGCCGCCCCATCCGCCGAACCCGGAGGCCCTGGACATTGCGCTGGAGATCGCCCTCCTGTTGGACGCGAAGCCCGTGAACGAGGTCGACTTCATGCGGAAGATCGTGATCGACGGATCGAACACGGCGGGCTTCCAGCGGTCCGCGCTCGTAGCCCTCGACGGCCAGTTGGCGGTCAACGGAAAACGGATTGGCGTGCCGACGATCCTCCTGGAAGAAGACGCCGCGCGCAAGCTTGGCGAGGCGGAAAACGAGGTCGTGTATCGGCTCGACCGATTGGGCATCCCCCTCGTGGAAATCGCGACGGCCCCGGACATCGCGACCCCGGACGAAGCGCGGGAGGTCGCCTTGGCGTTCGGGTCCCTGCTCCGCGCGACGCGCAAAGTCATGCGCGGGATCGGGACGATTCGGGAAGACCTCAACGTCTCCATCCTGGGCGGCGCTCGCATTGAGATCAAGGGAGTTCAAGATCTCCGAATGATCGCCACGTTCGTGGAGAAGGAAGTCGAGCGGCAACGGATGCTCCTCGAGACCGCCGCGGAACTGGGGAAACGTGGCGTCCGATCCGTGCCATCGGATCTCCGCAACGTCACGTCGGCATTCGGCAGGACCGAGTCGAAGGTCGTCCGAGCCGCCGTAACGAAGGGAGGCGTCGTCCTCGGGTGCTCCCTTCCGGGTTTTGCGGGCCTCCTGAAAGGCAAGCTGGGCCCGGAGCTCGCGGCCCATGCACGGATCGCGGGCGTGGCCGGGATTTTCCACTCCGACGAGCTGCCCGGATATGGCATTTCGCGGGAGGAAACGGAGGCGGTCCGAGCGGCGTGGGGCCTTGGAGACCGCGACGCGTTCGTCCTCGTGGCGGAGGCGGAGGGCAAGGCGCGTGCCGCCTTCGACGAGATGAGACCCCGGGCGATCGCCGCGCTGTCAGGCGTCCCCCCAGAGACGCGGGAGCCACGGCCCGACGGGACTACTGCATACAGCCGTCCTCTCCCGGGCAAAGCGCGGATGTATCCGGAGACCGACGTGCCCCCGGTTCGGGTCACGACGGACCGACTCCGAAAAATCCGCGAGCACCTGCCGGAGAAGCCAGAGGTAACCATTGCGCGACTCGCTCGGGAGTTCGGGATCCATGAGCAGCAGGCCCGACAGCTCGTCCAAGAAGGG
>VBME01000121.1 GCA_005878995.1 Methanobacteriota archaeon
TTCAAGGAGCTCCTGCATCTGGAGGCGCTCGGGCTCGCGAAGAAAGGCGAAGCCGGGAAGCGGGCTCTCCGCGGCGACTACGGGGCGGACGGATCCCTGCCGGTGAACGTGTCCGGCGGATCCCTCGGATGCGGGAACGTGTTCGAGGCGACCGGGTTGCACCGCGCCGCCGAGGTGGCACTCCAACTGCGAGGTGACGCGGGGATGCATCAGGTCGACGGGGTCCAGGTGGGCGTCGCCCAGTCGTGGCGGTTTGTCCCCAGCGCAACGGGCGCGGTCGCCGTCCTGGGGGTCGGTCGGTGAGGAAGGTCGGCGTCATCGGGGCGGGCATGACGCTCTTCCGTCGCCGCCTCCAAGAGACCGGCAAAGAGATGTGCTTCGAGGCCACGAAGATGGCGCTCGACTCCGCGGGGCTGACGCGGGCCGACGTCGACACCGTCGTCTGCGGCACCGCCCCGGACGCCTTCGATGGCGTCGCGATGAAGGGCGAGTACCTGCTCGACGGCTGCGGCGGCTACCGCAAGCCGTACACCCGCGTCTTCACGGGAGGCGGGACGGGGGTCTTCAGCACGATCGCGGGGTGGTGGCACGTGGCGTCCGGGCTCGCGGAAGTCGCCCTCGTCGTCAACGAAGAGAAGATGTCCTCCTGCCAGCCCCACCCGCAATCCGTGTTCGCGCACATCTGGGACCCGATCCTCGATCGGCCCCTCAAGCCGAATCTCGTCTGGATCTTCGCGATGGAGATGAATCGGTACATGACCGTCTACGGCGTGAAAAAGGAGGACATCGCGCGCGTCGCGGTCAAGAACAAGCGGAACGCGGTCGGCCATCCGTGCGCGCAGCTCGCCGACCCGAACATCACGGTCGATGACGTCCTGAACAGCGAGGTGATGGCGTGGCCCGTGCAGCGGCTCGACATCAGCCCGCCCAGCGACGGCGCGTCCGCCGTGGTCCTCGCCTCGGAGGATTTCATCCGAAAGCGGCGGATCAAAGACCGCGCATGGATCTCGGGCGTCGGGTGGTGCATCGATTCGACGATGTGGACGGACCGCGACCTCGTGTTCCCGGAGTACGTGGCCCGCGCCGCGAAGATGGCGTACAAGATGGCGAAGATCGACGAGCCACGCCGGCAGATCGACTTCGCGGAGCCGTACGATCCGTTCGACTACAAGGAATTGCACCACCTCGAAGGGTTGCTCCTGGCGGACAAGGGAGAGGCGCCCGTGTTGACCCGCGAGGGGGTCACCGAACGGGACGGCAAAATGCCCGTGTGTCCGTCGGGCGGCCTCCTGGGAGTCGGCAATCCGATCGCCGCGACGATGGGGATGAAGATTGGCGAGCTCTTCTGGCAGCTCACGGGCCAGGCGGGCAAACGCCAGATCCCGCGTGAGGTGCACACGGGCGTGTCCCAGGCTTGGGGCGACCTGATGCAGTACGGGAGCGTCGTGGTGATGCGCGCATGACCGCTCGGATCTCGCGATGGCCCGGGATCGAGCTCACCGCGGCGGACCTCCACGAAGGCAAGGTGACCCAGACCCGATTCCGACCCGACGCGAAGTACGCCTGGTCGGCCGGCGAGGCGATGTCGCGGTTCCTCGAGGAACTGCAGAACGGCCGCCTCATTGCACGCACGTGCCGAAAGTGCGCCCGGGTCCTGTTCCCGCCGCGCATGTTCTGCGAGGAGTGTTTCCGGCCGACGGACGCCTGGACGTACATTCGGGACACCGGGACGATCGAGACGTTCTCGATCTCCTATCTCGACACGGACGCCCGGCGGATTCCGGAACCCATCCTGGTCGGCGTCGTGAGCCTCGACGGGGCGTCGCCGAAGATGGGCATGATGCATTACTTCGGCGGGATGACGAAGGACGAGATTCGAATCGGCATGCGCGTGAAGGCCGTGTGGAAGCCAAAGGAGGAACGCCGGGGGAGCGTCCTCGACATCCTCGGCTTCCGGCCCCTGGGGGAGGGGGAGTCGTGACGTTCCTCGACCGGACGACGGACGCCCGGCGGTTCCGCCACTGGGAGGGCAACGTCGAGGCGGACTACATCTACACCTCCGGCGTCGCGGGGGAGCGATTCTTCGTCGCGCTCCGCGACGAGGGCCGGATCCTCGCCTCCCGGTGCACGAGCTGCGACCTCAACTACCTCCCACCGCGGATGTTCTGCGAAGACTGCTTCGCGGAACTCACGGAGTACCTCGACGTACCCAAGACGGGACAGCTGGCGGCGGTCACGGTGGCCTACGAGGATCGTACGGGGGCGAAGCTGTCCCACCCCCAGGTCTGGGGGTTCGTCGTCTTCAAAGGGATCCGCGGGGGCCTCCTTCACCGGCTCTTGGTTCCCCCGGCCCGGGCCCGCGCCGGTTTGGCGGTGCGCCCCAAGCTCAAGCCGCGGGAAGCCCGTACCGGGACGATCGCGGATATCGACGGATTCGAGCCGGTCCGTTTTTGATTCTGAAAATCGGGTCGACGGCTTGATTACCCCCTTCCCGGCTATGACGCCTAGATGATGCGAAGGCCCTCGATGGATACGGAGTCGAAGACCTTCAAATTCAAGATCTGCCTCGTCGGGGAGGAAGGCGTCGGCAAGACGAGCCTCATCCACCGGTTCGTGTCCGGCGCGTTCGACGAGTCCTACATCCGGACCCTCGGGGCCGTCGTCTCGAAGAAGACGGTCGCACTCGGCACGCTGCATGGCCGGCCCGTCCAGGTCGACATGATGATCCTCGATATCATGGGCAAGCGCACGTTCCTCCAGCTGTTCAAGGAGGCTTACTTCCACGGGGCGAAAGGCGTCCTCGCGGTGTTCGACGTGACCCGCGCCCAATCGCTCCGAGACCTGACGAAGTGGATCGACGGGGTTCGCGATTCCGTGGGACCCGTTCCGGTCTACGCGCTCGGAAACAAGACGGACCTCGCCCACCGCCGTGAAGTAAACCCGGAGGAGGCTTCGTCCACGCTCCTTTCGTACGAGTGCCCGGTCCTCTACACGTCCGCGAAGACCGGCGAGAACGTCGAGCAAGCGTTCCAAGGGCTCGCCAAGACGATCGTCGAGTCGAGCTCCTCCGAGTGAGCGGCGCAACCGTCTTATAGCATCGGACCAATTGAAAGGACGCAGGGCGTTCATGCGAGACGAGGACGGGCGGAAGGTCCTCGAGGAGGAGTTGAAGCGGTGGCAAGAGACCACCCTTCGCGAGGCGCTCGAAGCGCTCCCGGAACGCCGCAAGGAATTCATCACGACCTCCGGTCGGCCCGTGAAGCGGTTGTACACGCCGCTCGACGTCGCCGGGAAGCCGGACGAGCGGCTCGGCAACCCGGGCGGTTTCCCATTCACCCGCGGGATCCATCCCACCATGTACCGCGGCCGGCTGTGGACGATGCGGATGTTCGCCGGGTTCGGGAGCGCGGAGGACACGAACCGCCGATTCAAGTATCTCATCGCCCACGGCGAGACCGGCCTCAGCGTCGCCTTTGATATGCCGACCCTGTACGGATACGACACGGACGAGCCGGAGGCGAAAGGGGAGTTCGGGACGTGCGGCGTCGCGGTGTCGTCCCTGGAAGACATGCGGATCCTCTTCAGCGGGATCGATGTCGGCGGCGTCAGCACGTCGATGACGATCAACAGTCCGGCGTCTATCATCTGGGCGATGTACCTCGTGATGGCGGAAGGCCGTGGGGTGCCGTGGACGAGGCTTCGGGGGACGATTCAGAACGACATCCTGAAGGAGTACCAGGCCCAGAAGGAGTGGATCTATCCGCCGGAGCCGTCGATGCGGCTCGTCGTGGACACGTTCGAGTTCGGCTCGAAGCACGTTCCCGAATGGAACACGATTTCGATCAGCGGGTATCACATCCGCGAGGCGGGCGCGACCGCGGCCCAGGAACTCGCGTTCACCCTCGCGAACGGCATGGAGTACGTCCGCTGGGGGGTCGACCGCGGTCTGAAAGTCGACGACTTCGCGCCCCGCCTTTCGTTTTTCTTCAACGCCCACAACGATCTCTTCGAGGAGCTCGCGAAGTACCGCGCGGCGCGTCGCATCTGGGCGCGCGAGATGCGCGACACGTTCGGCGCCAAGGACCCTCGGGCCTGGCGTCTGCGGTTCCACACCCAGACGGCGGGCGTGAGCTTGACCGCACAGCAACCGGAGATCAACATCGTCCGGACGACGATCCAGGCGCTCGCGGCGGTCCTCGGGGGCACTCAGTCCCTCCACACGAACGCCTTCGACGAGGCGTACCAAGTTCCGAACGAGAAGGCCGCGCGCATCGCACTGAGGACCCAGCAGATCCTCGCGCACGAGAGCGGGGTGGCCAACACGGTCGACCCGCTCGGCGGCTCCCACTTCCTCGAGGCGCTGACGGACGAGCTGGAGGCGGAGGCATACCGCTACTTCGACCGGATTTCGGAACTCGGGGGCGTGATCCCCGCGATTCGGAAAGGATTCTTCCAACAGGAAATCGCCAACTCCGCGTATCGCTACCAGCGGGAGGTCGAGGACAAGGAGCGGATCGTCGTGGGCGTCAACGATTTCGTCGTCGACGAGCAGACGGAGATTGAGCCGCTCCGCGTATCGGAGGCGTCGTTCAAAGCTCAGGTCGAACGCCTTCGGAAGCTGCGCGGAACGCGGGACGCGAAGAAGCACGAGCGGGCGCTCGAGCGTCTTTTCAAAGCATGCGAGTCGGACGAGAACACGATGCCACTCATCCTCGACGCCGTACGCGCGAAGGCGACCCTCGGCGAAATCTGCGATGTGATGCGCCAGGTCTTCGGCCCCTGGGAGGAGCCGCTCCTGTACTGAGGTGGTCCGATCCCGAGGAAGATCCGCGTCCTGATCGCGAAGCCGGGCTTGGACGGGCACGACCGCGGCGCGAAGGTCGTCGCGCGCGCCCTCCGGGACGCCGGCATGGAGGTCATCTACACCGGCCTGCGGCAAATGCCCGAAGACATCGTCGAGGCCGCGATCCAGGAGGACGTCGATGCGATCGGCCTGTCGTCCCTCAGCGGTGCACACATGACCCTGTTTCCCGAGGTCGTCCGTCTCCTGAAGAAACGGGGGTCCGGCGAGATCGTCGTGGTCGGAGGCGGGATCATCCCCGCGGACGACATCCCGAAGCTCAAGCGGGCGGGCATCAAGGCGGTGTTCGGACCGGGCACGCCGCTCGGCGAGATCGTGTCGTTCTTCAAGAAGGCGGGCAAGGGAGCGTGAGCCGACGGCCCGCAAGCCGTCGCGCCCTCCCGAGTCCGTGCGGGACCTCGTTGCGGCGCTCCTTCAGGGGGACAAGCGCGCCGCGGGAAAACTCATTTCGTTGATCGAAGACGATGAACCGGAGGCGGTGGACGCCCTCCGGCGAATCTACCCGCACACGGGGCGCGCCCACGTCGTTGGCTTCACAGGCCCGCCGGGCGTCGGAAAGAGTTCCCTCATCAATCGCTTGGTTCGGACCTTCCGCGCCCGGGGCAAAACCGTCGGGGTCGTCGCGGTGGATCCGACGTCGCCGTACACGGGCGGCGCGGTGCTGGGCGACCGAATCCGCATGGCGGACACGGGCGTCGACCCGGGCGTGTTCATCCGTTCGATGGCGACGCGGGGCCACGCCGGCGGCCTCGCCTTGGCCACGTTCGATGCCGTCCGGGTCCTCGACGCGATGGGATCCCAGTGGGTCTTCGTCGAGACGGTCGGAGCGGGACAGAGCGAAGTCGAAATCGCGACCCGCGCCCACACGATCGTCGTCGTGGAGATGCCGTTGTCCGGGGATGTCGTCCAGACCATGAAGGCTGGGATCCTGGAGATTGGCGACGTCTATGTGGTGAACAAGGTCGACCTCGGGAACGCGGACGTTTTGGTCGCGAACCTCAAGTTCCAGCTCGCGGCCCGCGAGGGGTGGACGCCGCCAATCGTCCGCACCGCCGCCCTGGAGGGGCAGGGAATCGAGGAGCTGGCGGATGTCCTGGACCGGCATGCCGTCTTCCTCGAGCGCTCCGGAGTCCGCCGCCGACGCGAGGTCGCCCGCGCGCGTCAGGAAATTCTGGAGACCGCACAACGGCTGCTCCTCCGCGGGGTCTCCGAGGGATCGCCGACGGGCGACCTGTTCGATCGACTCGCGAACCAGGTCGCGGACCGCAAGACGGATCCATACGCCGCGGCGCGAAAGCTTCTCGAGCCCCCTCCGAAGAAAAGGCGACCGCGCTGAGGCGGGACGCTCGGGAGGGGATTCGAACCCCTGAGACCCGGCTTAGGAGGCCGGAGCCCTATCCAAGCTAGGCGACCCGAGCCCTCCGGCAAGAGCATGCCTCGATAAGAGGTCACCGCCACGGGTGGCTCGGCGTGCCGGATCGCCGCTTCGGACTCTTGGCATCCCTGTGCTCACTTGTGGTCCGAAACGGTCCGACCGATTACATGCCGGATAAGTGCCCACGGAATTCTCGGCGCAGCGGTGTCACGTGCAACCCCCTCGCGTGGCCTTTATCATCCTTTCCCTCGCGGTGCTCCTCTCGGCGAGCTCCCTCGCGTTAGCGGAGATTCAGCCGAGTCCGGAGGCGTGTTCCGCAGCCGGCGTCATCACGTTAATCCGTGTCGTTCGGACCGGGTGGCAGACCGCGAGCGTTCTCGGCTCCTCGACGAGCATCAATTGCGGGATCGACGTCCGTGTGGACGGAATCGTCGTCCGGACGGGTTCAACCATCTGGAACGGAGATTACTGGTTCCTGTACGTGCCGGTCGGTAGCGGATCGCACGTACAGACCTGCATCGTCCTGAGCTGCTCGGACGTGGTCCTGGTACCGGTCTATGTTCCGCAGCCGGTTGGCCCTCCAGGCTTCATCTATGCACAGGAGTCGAATTTGACGATCAACAGCACCGTCGTCCAACTCTTCGGGGTCAACGAGCAGACCGCCTTCATCTACGCAATGATCGCATCCGGTCTGTGGGGGTACCCCGATCCGAACTCGTACTGGGGCCGGAACGCCCTGTTCCCCGCGGGTCCCGATGGGCAGATTCCCGGCGTATCGAGCGTCGATTCCCTGTGGCGCGAGTACTTCCGATATTTCCTCCATTACAACCAGGTCGCGGGCGATCCCGACAACCCGAAGACGAACGTGCTTCGCATTTGGGTCGCGGACGACACCTGGTTCCCCGACGGGACCTACTTGACCTACAAGACGTACCCCGTCGCGTTCTGGAACATCTTCGACCGGATGGTCTACTGGGCCGACCGCGCCGGCGTATATCTCGTCCCGGTGCTCGGCCACTATGCGAGTGATGTCGATCACAGCTTCTTCGATCGGCAGTCGACGCACTACGCACACCAGGTCGAACTCGTGAGCGCGATCATGAATCGGTACAATCTGAACGCCCGGATCGCGATGTGGGATCTCTGGAACGAGCCGGACATCGGCCACGACGCATACTGGGCCAGCGTCGGAGGAATCGACGGCTTCAAGGCGTGGGCGGGTGGGTACATTGCGGATGTGAAGCCGCACAGTTCGAACCACCTCGTCACGATGGGGATCGGCGGCTCGACGACGTTCCCGGGTGTTCCCCCCTGGAGCTGGCGGTATCACTTCTTCTACAACGACATCCCCGGGCTCGACGTTTCAAACCATCACACATATAGTACGGCCGAGGACCAGTACCTGGTCGACTTCGAGACCGACTGGCACCAAGCGCTCTGCAAGCCTCACTATGAAAGCGAATTCGGATACAACCTGTGGGATCCCGGCAACAACTCCCTCGGCTACGGTTATTGGCCCTGGTACGCGAACCACACGCGCACCGCGGGATGGCCGGCGATCTCGACGATGGTCTTCCTGAACAACTCGAAAGGACCCTACGCGGACTACCCGTACCTGGGGCCGCTGCCGCCGTATCCGTTCACCTTCAAGCCCTACGGTTTGGACGAGCCGATGGGTTAACCGAGGGTCCGCGCCGAAGCCTAGAGCTCCTCGGGCGCCTTCTCCGTCGACGGGATTTCCTCTTCGGACGGAGCTTCGGTTGCCGGCTTCGCCTTCGTGGCGGTCGCGCGCCGAGTTGCCTTCTTGGGCGCGGTCCGTGCCGCCCGCTCCGGCTTTGCTTCTTCGGCGGGTTTCGGTTCCGCCTTCGTCTCCGTTTTCGGTTCCTTCTTCTCGTACTCCTCGATGAACCGGATACTCTTCAGATCCGAGAGCTCGCGGAGGTCCGCGACGACGCGGAACTTCGAAACGAACCACTTCTCGTCCGTCTTGCACACGTCCGGGAGTTGGATTTCGGCGGCGTCCGACTTCAGGTGGATCTTGAACTGCTCCGCGAGGCCGTAGTCCATGTCGATGATCGCTCGGACGCGTTCGTCCGGCGTCTTCGCTTTCCGCGTCGCCCTCACGGCGTACTTGAGTGTCTTGCCGGCGAGCGGGTTGTTGAAGTCTACTCGGACACGACCCGCACTCACGGCGGTAACGATGCCATGCTTGCCGCTGAGGTGGACCTCCATCCCGACCTCCGGGTTGATCTCCTGACGTAGGAACTCCCGCTCCGTCCGGAGTTCGACGAGTCGCGGGTCCCGTGCCCCGGCACCCTTCTCGGCGGGAATTACGACCTCCTTCGTGTCGCCGATGTTCATCCCGACCAACGCGGCTTCCAAACCCTCAAACAAGCGCCCCCGGCCCACGACCACCGGGATTTCGAGGTACACTTTCTTCTCATCGAACTTGCCCTCTTTCTTCGCGACCTCATCGTGGGTCGTGTCGAAGAGGGTCTGGGTTCCGTTCGGATTCACGGTCCAGGCGTCGTAATCGATCCAGACGATGTCCCCTTTCTCAATCGCTTCCGACGCCACAGGCTCACTCCAGGATGGCCATGGAAAAGATGCTTTCCCTTAAAGGTTGCGGGCCACTGGCGCGGAATCGATGATGGCGAAGGAGCACCGATCGAATCAACTCGGCGTCACTTCACCATTCCG
>VBME01000061.1 GCA_005878995.1 Methanobacteriota archaeon
ACCGTTCCGCCCATGGCGCCGATCGCGTCGACCAGCTGCGCGGAAGGATGTCCGATCGTCTCGACGAGCACTCGCACCGACGCCTCTCCATGAAACGCCGCGGCAAGGACTTCCGGCGACAGCTTGCCCAGCGCGAGCAGGTTCGTGGGATTCATCGCGACGACGGTGACGGTGATCACTCCGAGGCTCCCCGCCACCATCGCAATCGCGAGAACCAGGGCCACAGTCCGGCTCGTTCCAGAACGTCCACTCAAATTGCATTCCTCCTCTTTACTCGGAGAAAATCAATCGACGTCGATTCGATCTCTCGAGCGAGGGTGGACCGCTGAGATGGTATATGGAAATATGCCCGACCCGAGTCGGATTCAACGTCCTGCTCTCAGCCGAGAGAATGAGACGACGGACACCGTCGGTTCGAACCGCGTTTCATTGGATCCGCAACGTGGCTTGCGCCGTCCCCTGCGGTGCCACGAACACGGACTGTTGCGCGCGACGGCCACTGCGGGATACCGCCTCGAGCGCCACCGTCGCGCCGTACGCGGACAGGAGCTGCACCCGGACGGTCGACTGGCTGCTCCCCACCGCGACGACTTGCAGGGTCGCCACACTCACGCCGTTCGCCAGGAGGTCCACCGTCTCGTCCGTGGCGGATCCGTTTTCGACGGTCACGAGGACGGTCCCGATGAGCGGCACGGCGGCGGGAAGCGGCGTCACGGGCGATCCGGGCGCCCACTGTGGGAGACCGGAAGGCGGAGGCGCGACGCCGCCCGGCATCGGCGGCGGGTAGTATGCGCCCGGCGGCATGTAGGGTGGTGGCGTCGACCAGATCGCCGCGGGCCGCGCCGGCTTCGTCCTCCACCAGAGGCCGACCCCCAGCAGAACCGCGCCGACCGCGATGATGACGATGCTCGTGACGAAGGGGGACGTCGGGAGCGCGTTGATCGTCACATCCTCGGTGCCGGTCTGGACCGTGGATTCGTAGCCGCTCCCGTGGCCCGTCTCCACGAAGTACGTCCCCCCAGACGGCAGATCCGCGGAGAAGGCGCCGCTGGCTCCGGAGGTGGCCGACAGGTAGGTGAGCGTGCCGGTCGCGATGAAGGCCGTGTGCTGCGCGTCCGTCATGACCCAGACATTCACGGTACCCGAATCCGCTGTGAAGGTTCCCGAGACGCTCCCGCCCGTGACCACGGAGAACTGGTACCGGACGTAGTGGTTCGCGCCCGCGCTGATCGCAAAGAACAACGGATGCGTTTGCGGGGAGAAGCCGGCGGCCAAGACCCCGACGCCGATGAGCGCGGCCACGATCCCGACCGCCAACAATACGATGTAGCCCCGCATCGTCTTCCCCCTCCGCGCGGGCGGCCCCCCGCGGCAGACGACAATGGGCGGCAGGTGATGTAAACTCATCGCCACGGTACCGCCCGCGGCTCGATGGTAGAACCGCTATCGGACGCTACCGCGAGCGGAACACCCGTTGAGCGATTCTCCGGCCTTCAACGCGGCCGTAAGAGCTTCGGTTTCGGCTCCGGCCAGTCCCCGTTCCGGGGCTCGGGGGCGCGGCGGACGAGGGACGCGAGCGCCGCGAGGGCCCATGCGACGAGGAACGCCAGGCCGTATGCGAGGAACAAGACGACGCCCGTCGTGAGCTGGAAGTTCGTCTGCGCGAATCCTTGCACCCCGGGCAGCATCGCGCCCGCCATTCCGGCGGAGAGCAACGCCACGACGATCGGGCCGGCGACCGTCCCGGCAACCCGCCTCCGGTCCGACTCGACCCGAATGCGCTCGCGAATCAGGACGCGAAGGACTTCCTTCCGCGTGCGGGTGGCCTGGAGCGCCACGGAGATCTCGACGAGGGTGCCCGCGACCGCGATCTCTCCCTGGGGCATCGAGGTGGCGGTCGGCGTCGCGAGGGTGGTCAGGAGTTCGTCGACCTCCTCGTCACTCGGCGGGATCGTCCGGACGATGTCCGGGGTGATCGTGACTTCCGCGCCGGTCGGGAGATGGATGCTCTCAGGGATCGTCGCGATCCGCAGGTCGATCGACCGGCGGGCGTCCTCGAGTCGCGCGACGTGCGTGGCCGCGAACCCGAACAACACGAATGCGGTGACGATCGCCGCGAAAATGGACGTCTGGAAGACGAGCGAGGACACCTCGACGGAGAACCAAGAGTCGGTCGTGCCGGCTGCCGTCGCCGCCGCGAAGACCGCGACGAGCCCGAAGACGACGGCAAAAACCACATTGACTACACCGGTTCGGGGCATCGGGGGCTCCCTTCGCCGCCTTCGTTCTCCTCAGGCTATAAAAGGCCGAACCCCGCATTCTCGCCGGCGATAGTTTCCGGCTCTTTGGGTTCTGTCAATGAACGGACGAGGGCATGCTCCGTCGCGCGCCGAGACGGAATCTATTCAAGGATCTCATGCCATCGACCGGGTAGGTATGACGACATCAATCCCCGTGAGCAAAGAGATCCGTGCGAGGCTCAAAGGCCTCAAGGAGCGGATGAAACCGAAGACATTTGACGAGCTCCTCCGACGACTCCTCGAGCGGTCTCGCCATTCTCCCCGAGATCGGCTCGGGGCCCATCCCGAGATGAAGCGGTTCTCGCATCGGGACGATCCCCAGGAGCCCTGAGGCTCGGCTCGAAAGATTCCTCGATTCCCCGATCCGGTCGAGGAGCGCGGCCGCGTCATCGTCCGCCTGAGTGCACTATCGCCGGTTGTCGCCGGTGCCGTATGCGCGAGAGGATGTCAGATAAGTGAGCCCGAGGGGATGCGTAGGTCACCTGGTATGCATGTGGTGTCCCATCGGCACCGACCTCTTTGGCCACCCCTCCCCCGGGACGGGTTAAATATCCCCCGTTTGTTGTTGTCCTCATGGGACTGCTGGTCACGGGAGGTATGGGCTTCATTGGCTCCAACTTCATCCGTCACATCGCGGCAAAGTACCCTGACGAACTCCTCGTCAATTACGACAAGCTAACCTACGCGGGCAACCCCGCGAACCTCGAGGGGCTCAATCACCGCGCCTACCGGTTCATCCGGGGCGACATCTGCGACCCGGAGGCGGTGTCCAAGGCGGTGGGAGGCGACGTTGACACCATCGTCAACTTCGCGGCGGAGTCGCACGTCGATCGATCCATTGCGAGTGCAACGGACTTCATTGATACGAATGTGCGCGGGACGCGGGTGCTCTTGGAGGCGGCGAGGCGCCGGGATCTCAGTTTTATCCAGATTTCTTGCTACGATGCGACAACGAGGGCGCTGACAAGAAGCGGCTTCAAGAAATATTGGGAAATCTCAGCCGGGGATAGGGTGCTGTCTCTGAACGCCCGAACCGGGCAAATCGAAGAGAAGGAGGTAGAGGGGGTCGTGGTGCAGGACTACGTCGGTAACATGGTTCATTTCAAGAGCAACCGCATCGACCTTATGGTCACGCCTAATCACGCGATGTTCTTCTCGCCACGGGAGCACCTTGAGAAGATCCTTGTTCAACCAGCCGGCGTCCTTGCAAGTCGGACTAACACATGCATCCCCAGGGGCGTATGGCATGGAATCGATGAGTCAATTTTGTCAATCCCAAACCTAGGCGAATTCGCAACTTCGGACGTCTTCTACGCCGCCGGCGTTTTCATGGGGGACGGTTTTCTTAGCACTCAGAAGCAACAACGTCCAAACAAGACCGGGCTCACAAGGGCTGAGTACCTGAAGAAGGCACGCGACGACAATGGTCGTTTTTTCTTTCCAGGCAAAATCGGGAAGTTAGAGTACAGTACCTTGACGTGCCACCGCATCTTCTTTGACGTTCCCCAAAATGACAAAGCGAGAGGCCGTCTGGAGGCCGCCTTAGACAACCTCGATATCGATTGGAAAGCGCACGATGGGAATGCCGGACAGCACGTCTACTTCTCGTCAGAATCGTGGTCGAGGTTTTTCGAGCAGTTTGGTGTCGGATTTGCGAATAAATACATCCCGTCTTGGATGCTCCATTACGATCGGAAATACCTTACGAGCTTATTTGATGGTCTCATCGACAGTGACGGCCACTATGCGGTGGGACATCGGCCCGTCTTCTCAACCTCGTCACGTGGTCTTCTCGCAGGCATGTGTGAGCTGGCCTTCAAACTCGGTCGACTACCAAGGTTCCACACGAGGAGACCTACCCCTGTCGTACTCAGCTCCGGTCGCGAGATTCACCCTAGCACTGATGCGTTCATAGTTTATTTCCGCCATGAGAACATCGGGATCGACAAGCACGTAGCACATCTCGAGCCGTACTCAGGCAAGATCTGGTGCCTTAAGGTCAGGGACAACAAGAACTTTATCGTGGAGCGCGGAGGGACGATGACATTCTGCGGCAATACGGATGAGGTGTACGGCAGCATCGACAACGGCTCCTTCCGGGAGACCGATCTTCTTTCTCCCTCCAGCCCCTATAGCGCCTCTAAGGCAGCTGCGGACCTCATTTCCCTTGCCTACCATCGCACTTATGGGCTTCGCATCAAGGTCACGCGCTCCACTAACAACATGGGGCCGTATCAGTTCCCGGAGAAGCTCATCCCACTCCTCATCACCAATGCCTTGCGCGGAAAGCCGTTGCCTATCTATGGGAACGGGCTGAACATCCGCGACTGGATTCATGTTGAGGACAATTGTGAAGCGATCGACACCGTGAGGCGGAAGGCAATTTCAGGGCAGGTCTACAACGTGGGGGCGAAAAACGAGAGGACAAATCTGGAGGTTGCGCGGACTGTCCTGCGCCTCCTCGGCAAGCCCGAAACGCTTATCCGGCTCGTTGAGGACCGGCCGGGCCACGATCGGAGGTACAGCGTCGACACCTCACGCATCAAGGCCCTAGGGTGGGAGCCCCGCCACACCTTCGAGGATGCCCTGACGCAGACGACGGAGTGGTATCGGAGGCGGGAGGACTGGTGGAGGCCGCTCGTAGCCAAGTAGGGCGTGACCAATCGACTCCGGTCTCTTTTCGACTAGGAACGAAGCCAGAAGACGTTTGCGGAAGTTCGCACGACGCGGACAATGATGTCGTCGCAATCTCGGATCACGACGCGCGCGAAGTTCGAGCCGATGAAGCCGGCCCCTCCCGTGACGAGGATTCGCATGTGCCCGGCGTAACAGAAGCCGCCTAGATAATCGTTTGACGATGTGCCAAGGCTTTCATCCTCCGGCGGCGATTCGCCGGACGTGACGGACCTCCTCGTGATCGGCGCGAGCGGTCTCCTCGGGGAGCAGCTCCTGGCCGAAGCGAAACGCCGAGGACACGATGCGGTCGGCACGTACGCGGGCGACCCGGTGAACGGCCTCATCCCGTTGAACCTCAGCGACCTCGTGGCGGCGGTCACCCTTGTCCGCGACCGACGCCCGAAGACGGTCCTCCTGCCCGCGGCGATGACCGGCGTCGACGCGTGCGAATCCCATCCGGATCAGGCGCAGCTCGTCAACGCCGACGCCCCGCGGGAAATCGCGAAGGCGTGCCACACGCTCGGCATCCGGCTCGTATTCTTCTCGACGGACTACGTCTTCGACGGCCGCCGGGGGCCGTTCAACGAACGGAGGCGGCCGCAACCGCTGAACGTGTACGGCCGCACGAAACTCGCGGGAGAGCGGAACGTCGTCACGGCGCATCCGGAGGCGCTGGTCGTCCGAACGTCCGCGAACTTCGGATGGGGCCGAGCCCGCAAGAAGACGAACAGCGTGACCTGGATCCTCGAACTGCTGCGCCGCCGGCAGCCGGTGCCGCTCTTCACGGACCAGCGCGTCTCTCCCTCGTACGCGCCCGCGGCGGCCCGGACCGCGTTCGACTTGTTGGACCGGCGCGCGACCGGGATCTTCCACGTCGCCACGCGATCGTACCCCACGCGGTTCGAGATGGGCCTCGAGATCTGTGATGTGTTCGGCCTTGAGAAGGGACTCCTGAAGGCCGCCCGGCTCGCCGAGGCCGAGCTGAGGGCCCGTCGCCCGTCCGATTCATCCCTCGATGTCGGCAAGGTGGAGCGATTCCTTGATAAGAGGTCCCCGACCTTCCGCGAAGCGCTCGAGGACATGAGGGACACCGAATGAAGGGCGTCGTCTTGACGGGCGGCCACGGCACGCACCTGCGGCCCCTCACCCACACGGGGCCCAAGCAGCTCCTCCCGCTCGTGAACAAGCCGAACGTCCTGTACTGCGTCGAGGATCTCCGCGATGCGGGGATCACGGACATCGGGATCATCCTCGGGGACAACATGCCGGAGAAGGTCCGCGAGCTCCTCGGCGACGGCTCTCGGTATGGGGTTCATTTCACGTATCTGGTCCAAGGCCCACCGAAAGGGATCGCCCACGCGATCGCGTGCGCCCGCGACTTCGTGGGACGGGACGCGTTCTGCGTGTACCTCGGCGACAACGTCCTGAAGGGCGGCATCCGACACATGGTCGAGGAGTTCCAGGCGAACAACCACGACGCGGGGATCGCGTTGTGTCCCGTCGCGCATCCGGAGCGCTTCGGCGTCGCGGAGCTCGATGCCGCGGGGAACGTGGCCGGGCTCGTCGAGAAGCCCAAGGAGCCGAAGAGCAACCTCGCGCTCGTGGGCATCTACCTCTTGCGTCCCTCGATCTTTCCGATCATCGATCGCCTGAAGCCGTCGTGGCGGAACGAGCTCGAGATCACGGACGCGATCGAGGGCCTCCGCAAAGGGGGCGGCAAAGTCAAGGCGTACGTCGTCAAGGGATGGTGGAAAGACACGGGTCGTCCGGAGGACGTGCTCGAGGCGAACCACCTTCTGCTGGAGGACATCGAGGCCCACAATGACGGCACGGTCGAAGCCGACGTCGAGATTCACGGTCGCGTGCGGATCGGGAAAGGCACCGTCGTCGCGAAAGGCACGGTGATCCGCGGGCCGGTGGCCATCGGGGCGGACTGCGTCATCGGCCCGAATACCTACATCGGTCCGTACACATCCGTTGGAGACGGCTCGAGGATCGTCGGGGCGGACATCGAAGCGTCAATCGTGATTGGCGAGGCGATCATCGAGACCCCGAACAAAATCGTGAACAGTTTGATCGGCCGGCACACCACGATCCGGTCCGCGGAGGGCCGCCGACCGAAAGGCACACAGCTCGTGGTTGGGGAAGGCAGCACGCTCTTCCTTTAGACCGCGTGTGAGGTCACTTCATCTGGACGTCCCAGTTGTACGGGATCGTCGGAGAATCGTGCGGGATCCGGTACTCGTCCGGCTTCTCGTACTTGTACAGCTCCGTCGGCGCATTGACGACATACACGGGCTCGCCGCCGATCGCCTTGAAGCCGTGGACGACGTACGGCGGGATCTGGATGAGGGACGGGTTCTTCTCGCCGGGGAAGAACTCGTTCACTTCGCCCTTCGTCTTCGACCCCTCTCGGTTGTCGTAGCAGACGACCTTTGCGCTGCCCTTCACGATGATGAAATTGTCCGTCTGGACCTTGTGGTAGTGCCAGCCTTTCACGACGCCGGGATATCCGATCGTAATGTAGACCTGCGCGAACCGCTGGAATTCGGGCCAATCGGAGCGCAACATCTCCATGAGATAGCCCCGCTCGTCGTGGATCTGACGCAACGCACGAACCTTCACGCCGTCGATCATTCGCGGATCCCGGACGCCCGATGTCCTCGTCGGCCTAATACGTTAGCCTGGCCTCGGCTGCTGGACGTCCTGCGGGGGTCACGCAGGGCTCGATTTCGAGACGAATTTCGCGGGCGCTGTACGTAACAACTTTACGCGAAGATGCCTCGGTTCGAATGGACGTGACACCGGCCACCCCAGCAGAAATCATCGTCCGAACGCATTCCGGACCCGTGTTCTCACGCAAGGCGGCGGCCGTCACGCTGCCTGACGAAATCGAACGTGGCACTCCATTCACGGGGGAATACGTCGTTCCGGGGAAGACCCCGGAGAACGAGTGGCTGCCCCACATCGAACGATATCGGTTCGCGGGTAACATCGCGCCGGGCAAGGTGATCCTCGATGTAGCCTGCGGTACCGGCTACGGATCGGACCTCCTGGCGGGGCTCGCCGCTAAGCAGGTCATCGGAGGCGACGCCTCGCCCGAGGCACTCTCGTTCGCAAACCATCGCTTCGGGCGCGAGAATCTCGCTTTCGTGAAGTTGGATGGGAGTCGTCTACCGTTCCGCCCCTCCACGTTCGATGCCGTCGTCTCGTTCGAAACGGTGGAGCACATGAAAGACCCCGCTCGGTTTCTCCGGGAGTGTGCCCGCGTCCTTCGGCCAAACGGGATTTTGTTGTGCTCGACGCCGATGCGGCTGGCTTGGCGCCCACCGTGGATGCCGAAGCCTCAGAATCCGTTTCACACCCGCGAATTCACGATGGGCGAACTGCGGGCGGCGCTCGACGAGCACTTCGATCGGGTGGAGTTCTTCGGTCAAGAGTGCATCGGCACCGTTGAGTGGGTGACGAGATACGTTATAGCTACGTCAGACTTCGTCCTGTCCCGCATTCCCACGGGCCGCACGCGGTCCCAGCACAAACTCGATTGGCTGCTGGGGTATTGGCCTCCCGCTTCGCGGCGCGCCGCGCCGCTCGACCCCCGGCGCTTCGAGGTCCGTCCGCTCTCCCCGAGAATCCCTGGGTTCCCGGGCGCGATCCTGGCCAAAGCCATGCGTCGAGCCTAGCCCTCCGGAGGGCAGGCCACCTCCCGGTCCACGCGGGAAGCTGGGGGCGGCTCGGGCGCGATCCGAAAGCGCCGCCCTCGCTCCGTCCCGCAATCCTCGAAGCCACTCGCGGAGCACGCTCCAGTTATTGTCTTTTACATTGTCATAGACGAGGAGAGCCGTGGT
>VBME01000062.1 GCA_005878995.1 Methanobacteriota archaeon
TTGCCGCGGAGCATCGGGAACGAGGTGCGCATGAAGTTCTGGATCACATCAAGCGTCGCGCCGAAGAGATCCTGGTCAATCGATGTCTCTCCAGGCCTTGTCTGCGCGCCGATTAAGGTGCCGTCCTCGTATGTCAAGAAGACGGCTTTGATCGTGTAGCGGCGCGCTTGGAACCGGCGGATCGCTTCGGAGATTCGCTCCCTTCCGATGGGGTACAAGACATAGTAGGTCGCGCCGGCGAGGAAAACAAGGAGCGTCGAAAAAGGTGGGGGGATGTCTTGATTTCCGATAATCCCGAGGAGGCCGTTCGTCCCAAATCCGACGACCAATACAGCTGTGAAGACAGCCACCAAGCCGGCCGCACGACGCGCGAGCAATCGGCTGCTCGTCCTGACGATGCGGTACAAGCGGATCAGATTGTAAACCCCTACCACAGAGCATATGAGCACGTAAATGAGCACGATCCCGAACGCGGACTCGTTGAAAATGGGTAGGTAGATTTGGTTCGTCTGACCCGCCCTGACACCTGTCACCAATACTTTCGGGGTCCAGACCATCGCGAGGATCCCGATCGAGGCGGCATTTGCCAGCCAATACCACCGCCGCATGCGATCCACGTATACTTGAGTGAAGAGGAGGAAGAACGTCTCCGTCAGCACAAGGCTCGACATACTGAAGCGGGCGGCCAGCAGTGCGCTCGCCTCCGATGCGGAACCGGGCGGACCGGGAGGCACGTTGAAAAACAGCCAGTCTCCAACCGCATAGAGGCCCGCGAAGAAGCACGCGAACAGGAAGAACGTCTCTGTCCACGTGTGCCATCGGTCCCGGTAGACTTGGAGAAACGCGAGGAGGAACCAGCCTCCCGCCGAGAGAATCGGCACGAACCGGAGGATGTCGAGTGGCTCTACCGTTGGTTCACATCCGATGTTTCGCCGTGCGAAATCGTACATCGAGTCGTGTGCTAATAGTTGCCGGAGTCGTTCTCATTGGAATCAAGTGCCGCGCCCGTAAACGGATGTCGTCTTAGTGACCGCCCCGAGTCGAGATGCCGGGACCTACCTTCACTCGGTTCCGCATCCTGTCCCGCACTCGCGGCATGAAAGGATTAATGCCGCACAGCGGATTCGACGCGCCCGAGTTCTTTGATTGGTGACTCAGGCTTCGCGGCTCGGAGAAAGCCTCTCGAGAACTCAACAGGTCGGGCGATCGGCGTGAATGAGTGTTGCCTTCAGGCCTATCGTGGGAGGTCCCCTGAGGGATCGCCGTGACCGACGTAACTGCGCGACCCCGGAAGCCCCACGTGTTCTTCGATTTGGGAGAGACGATTGTGAATCTCCGGGACACGATCGGTGTGATTGCATCATTCATCGGCACATCGTACCCTTCGATTGCGAGGCGCGCGGCGGATTGCGCCAAGTCGTGGTTCATTGGACTGGGATCGTCGGTCCCGCGTGATCCATCCGCAAAGTTCGAAACGCAGTATGATGTCGGGAGGAGAGTCCTTGTCCGGATCCTTCGCGAGAATGGGGTGTCCGCGGATGAAGCCGACGCGGGCCGCCTGCTGCGGACTGCGTGGAATTCTTGGCAGGAGCGGGCACGCTTGTGCGAGGGGGTGACCAAGGAGTGGTTGCGTGAAGTGGGCCTCCACTCCGCCGGTGTCGGCGCGGTCACGGACGGGGACGAGGCGGACGTCCGTCGACTCCTCCAGAAGATGGCCCTCTCACGATACTTCGATTCCGTGACTACGTCCGAAGCGGTCAAGGCGTACAAACCGAATCCGGTTGTCTACCGCGCCGCGCTCGCGTCGTTAACCGCCGTTCCTAGAAACAGCTTGTTCGTATCGGACTCCCCCTTGGACCTTGAGGGCGCCCACGCGGTAGGGATGACGGCCGTCTGGTTTCATCAAAAGCCACCGCACGACGAGGGCCGCCTTCCGCCAGGGGCTTTGCGGGTGACGCAACCGAAGGAGTTGAACCAAATTATCGTCCGCTTCACCGAGAGCGGCCGCTTCGAGATTTGATTTTGCAACTCTTCCAACGGCCCCCGGAAGATGGAGCTCTTCCGCGCTCCGAGAGCTGGCTCCGAATGGTTTATTCGAACCTCATCGATTGGATTGCCGACTGACGTGACTGTCCGGATCGCGGGTGCGGGCTTGGCGGGCCTCGTCGCGGCGACAACGGCCGCCCGTGCGGGAGAGGACGTCGACGTATACGAGATCAAACGGCACCTCCTTCCGTCCACCGGCGCCCACACCGAGGCGCTTCGGAACTATGAGTCCGTCGACTCCCTGGAGGAGCTCCGGTCCTATGGGTTCAAGATTCGACCCTTTGCGGAGGTCCATTCCGCGATTCGCCGTTCCGAACATTACGAGAATCTCGTTCGCGGGAAATCGTACTACCTATTCATGCGGGGTCGCGAGGAATACACCGTTGATCAGCAGTTGTACCGCGAGGCGATCGATCTCGGGATCCGGTTCCATTTCGGGACAAAAGCGCCTCCGGAAGTCGAGATCATCGCGACGGGCCCTCCGCGGCATGAGTTCAACATGCTCGCGGCGGGATTCACGTTCACCGCGGAAGGCTCCAACCTCGACCCCCATACGGTCATTGCACTCCTGGACAATCGGGTTGCACCGGGGGGGTACCTTGCCATCACGCCCGGGGTCGACTACCACTCCATCTACAGTGGGTCTTGGATCGATCTCGACTTTGGCCGTGTACTTGGGCTCGCAGAGAAGGCGTTCGAAATCCCTTGGGTCCGAGAGGTTCTGGGAAGGAGCCGCTGGGTCGACAAGATCCATGGGACGGCCTACTACGCACGCGATCCCATTGCCACCGCGGTCCGTGATCGGTCTCTCCAAGTGGGTGAGGCGGGCGGCTTCCAAGATGCCGTCGCCGCGTATGGATTCCGATATGCGGTCATTACCGGGGCTCTCGCCGCGCGGTCCGTCGTCGAGCGTTTGGACTATCCAACTCTGTTGAGGAGCCGATTCAAAGACGAGTTCGAAAATGCGTTTGCCTATCGCCAGAAGCTCAACAACGCATCGAATAGGGATTTCGACGAGCTGGTGCAAGCGCTGGGGCCAGAACTCACGATCGATGAGTACCGAAATCTAAGAGGAAAACTCCGCACGCTCTAGGCCGGCAACCAAAGATAGTGAGTCGGGCAAGGACCCGTCACCTTGTCACACCTTTCTTCGCCACCTTCTGCTGCCGTTCGTACATCTCGGTGATCTCCTGAACGGTCGTCGCGTCTTCCGCCCCCTTGTCCTCCCGCCACTTCCCCGTGAACCGAGGGAACCGAATCGCCAACCCCGCGCCGCTCCGAACGAGGTCCTGTCCGGCCGTGTGGACAGGGCTGAGGGTTATCTCAGCTCCGAGGACCTCGAGGACGACGGAGGGCTCGAACCACGCGTCTGCTTCGAGCTTCGAGTCCACTCGCGCGGACCGATGGGGCACGATGTGAGGGGCGAGTCGCTCGGGAAGGGCCGCGAGGGTCACGTCGTCGAAGCCCGTACCGAGCTTGCACACGGTCCGAAACAGGTCGGCGTCCTTATCATACGCCGCCATGAGGAGCGCCCCGTACGTTCCCGCCCGCTTCCCTCGACCCGCGAACGCGCCGACGATCACGAGATCAATCGTGTCGTTCAGGGCCGCGCTGTATTCCTTCTTGAACTTGATCCACTGGTATCCGCGCGCGCCGGCGTCGTACGTCGAGTCGAGCGCCTTCGCCATGAGACCCTCGCATCCGGCCTGAAGGGCCTCGTCGAAGAACGTCTCCGCCTGTCTCACGTCATCGGAGACGCGCATCGTCGCGAGGCGAATCGAATCATTCGGCTTTAGCAGGCCCTCAAGAGCCCTGCGGCGTTCTGTGTACGGGCGGGAGGTCAGATCCTCGTCTCCTTGGAGGAGGCAGTCGAACGCGAAGAGGGTCACGGGGAACTCTTTCGCCATGCGTTCGACTTCCAACTTCCGTCCGCGACGGCGACTCACTTCTTGGAACGGGAGGAATTCTCCTGTGTTCGGATCGACGGGGACGGCCTCGCCCTCGACAATCGCACCTCGCTCGCGAATCCCCGTCCTCAGCCCGTCAACGATCTCGGGGAACTGTCCCGTCGTGTTCTCGAGATGACGCGAGAAGAGCTCGATTCGCTTCGGGGAGACGTGCGCCTGTACTCGCAGGCCATCGTACTTGTATTCGAGGGCCGCCTTCCCCATGCGCGCGAAGATCTCCTGGAGCGTCTCGAGGCGCTCCGCGAGCATTGCCCGAATCGGACGGAATAGCTTCAGGTGGATCTCATCAAGTCCGTCGAGGCCTTTCGATGCGAGCATCCGGGCAACTTCGCCGAGGTCCGATGAGACATTGTACGCGCGTTCGACTCGGCCCCGGACGGCCTTCGTCGCGAACGTCGCGGCGAGCGCGTCGACAATGGTCATGTCCGCAACCCCGAGACGCATCTGGCCGACAACCATGCGGACGATGTATTTCGCCTCCCGCGGCGTCGCGTTCCCGAGAAGATCGGACAACAAACGGATCTTTCGATCCTGGCTTCCTTCGCCGGCTTCGCGAGCGATTGCAGCAAGGTGATCGTACACCTTGTCGGTCGTGAGCGGCGTCGACTCGAGCGGCTTCTGGCGCCGCGAGGAAATCGCCTGCTCCGCGACAAGCCCGAGATCTCCTTTCTCCTTCCATGAGCGCGCGATTCGAACGTCGTCGAGGCCCGTCGCTTGTGCGAGGACCCGCATCACCATCTTCTCCGCGAGGCCGAGCTCGACCCCCTCGTAATCTGGACGGATTCGGCCCTGGGTGAGGTACACGACCTTATCGAGGTCCTCCTTCGGTGTCTCTCGGAGAAGGCCCACGAGGAGGTCCGTCATCTCGAGCCGTTTCGTCGTCGCCTCGATCTTCTCGTAGGCGTCGACGACGCGGGCAAACTGCATGATCACGTCGGAACCCGAGACGCTTCTTAAGGGTTCGCGGGCCAAACCTGCGGTGCCGACACGTTGTTATCCTGATGGATAGTTGTCGGGGCGATGGCCCCGCAAGCCTTCATTACTGGCGGCACGGGCTTTATCGGCCACCGCTTGGTGAAGAGGCTCCTCGACGACGGATGGAGCGTCCGCGCCCTCGTCCTCGAACCTGAACGAACCCGCCTCCCAGAGCATCCGCGTCTTGAACTTCTGGTCGGGGACGTGACGAAGGCCGAAACCTTTCGCGGCGGAATGGACGGTGCGGATGCGGTCTTCCATCTCGCGGCACTTGTCGCCGCCTGGATCCGGGACAATCGAGAATATTTCCGCGTGAACGTTCAAGGCACCGCGCACGTGATTGATGAGGCGATCCGCGCCAGGGTGCCCCGGTTCCTCTTCACGAGCAGCATGTCGGGCATCGGGGTCACCCCCGGTGCGGTCATGCGCGAAGACAGTCCGCCCGGAAAGGCATTCGGACCGTATGAGTTGTCCAAGGCACAGGCGGAGCGACTCGTTGAGAACGCTGTTCGAGAACGCGGTCTTCCTGCGATCACACTGATCCCCAGCATTGTGCTTGGATCCGGAGACACGTTCAACACGGGAAAGTTCCTCCTGTCGTACGTGAAGGGGGAGTTCCCGGGGACCTTCGCCGAGGACTCCCGCCTTCCCGTCGTCGGCGCAGACGATGTTGCGCGCGCGCACCTCCTCGCGTACCATCGCGGGCGCGTCGGCGAGCGATACATCATTTGCGGCGAGAACGTCGGCTGGGGCGAGATCATGCGCATCGCGAGCGCGGCATCCGGCACGCCGATGCCATCGAGGCACATCGGCGCTCGTGCGATCTGGCTTGCCTCTCGCTCCGGGGAGGTGTTCTCTCGCGTTACTCGATCCGCTCCCCGTCTGCCAGCATGGCTTGCCGACTTCCTCCTCACCGGTGCGACGATGGACCACGGGAAATCCGTGCGGGAGCTTGGAATGACATATCGGCCGATTGCCGAGTCAATCCAGGAGGCGATCGACTGGTTTCGGGCCGAAGGGTTGGTCAGAGGGCCCCAGCGCGCACCCTACGAAGTTCCTGGGTTGCAGTTGCCCGTCGAGAACCCCCCGCCCGAAGTGCCTGGAGAGGTCGAGCCGAGGATCCCTCCTGCGGGCGGTTTGCCCGCGAGGAATCAGCGCCGTAGACCACCCGAGGGTCCTACCTAGCGGACCCGCCGCACGAAGGCGCCGACGATCGCCACGCTTTCTCCCAGGTACGCGGCCGGGTCCATCGCCGCGTCGATCTCCTTCTTCGATAGGAGTTTCGTCACCTTCGGCTCCGCCAAGAGCGCATCGCGGAGGTGGATCCCTTTCGTCCGGGCCTTGTGCGCCGTGTCGCGGACGAGCTTGTGCGCATCCTGCCGTCCGAGCCCCTTGCCCACCAGCGCGATCATGACCGCCTCCGCCATGACCTGCCCCTTCGTCGCATCGAGGTTTTCTTTCATCCGGTCCGGGTAGACCCGGAGGGAGTCGAAGATCTCCGTCGTCCGCGCGAGCATCTCATCGATCAGGACGCAGCCATGGGGGAGGATGATCCGTTCCGACGCGCTGTTCGTCAAGTCCCGCTCGTGCCACAGCGGCACGTTCTCCAGGGCCGGGATGACGAGGGACCGCACGACGCGCGCGAGCGAACAGACGTTCTCGGACCCGACCGGATTCTCCTTCTGGGCCATCGTCGAGCTGCCGACCTGTTTCTTCGCCTCAAATGCCTCCGCGACCTCCCCGATCTCCGTGCGTTGGAGGTTCCGGACCTCCGTGCAGAATTTCTCGAGGGACGCCGCGAGGTTCGCGAGGACCGCGATGAACTCGGCGTACCGGTCCCGCCCGACCACCTGGGTCGCGGCTTCCTCGACGCCGATGCCGAGGTCGCTCATCACGGCCGCTTGGACGTCATGGGCGTACGCTCCGAACGCCGCTCCCGTCCCGACGGCGCCGGACATCTTGCCGACGACGACGCGAGTGGACGCCTCTTGGAGACGGTCCCGATGCCGGATGACTTCCGAGGCAAACACCGCCATCTTGAGGCCGAACGTGATCGGGACCGCGGCTTGACCGTGCGTCCGGCCGAGCATGATCGTCCGCTTGTGTTTCGTCGCGAGGCCCGCGAGGACCTGGATGAGCTCGTCCAGATCCGACGTGAGGACTCGGATCGCGTCACGGAGCTGGAGCGCGGTTGCGCTGTCGAGGATGTCGTTGCTCGTCGCGCCGAGGTGGACGTACTTGCCCGCGTCGCCATCGCATGCTTCCGTGAGGGCGAGGACGACGGCCATGAGGTCGTGCCGCGTCTCCTCCTCGAGCGCCTGCACGCGCTTGACCGTCACGTGCTTCGTCGTCGCCTTCGCGGCAATTTCCGCCCCGGCCGGCTCCGGAATC
Source organism: Methanobacteriota archaeon (assembly GCA_005878995.1). The sequence goes on from VBME01000062.1 coordinate 7,380, forward strand.
AACCCGACCTTCGCCTCCGCCCGGGCGAGGGCCGCCTCGACGTCGAGGAGCCGCTGGAGGCGTGCGTCCTCCTCGAAGATCCCCTTCATCTTCGGCCGGCCATATCGGAAGTCGATCGGGCAGAGCAGGGACATGGCCACCCGCGAGGGCAAAGCCCGGACGCGTTATGGAGCTTTCCTCTCCGGAACGCGGCGTCTACTTTTTCGGCTTCTTCGGTTCGAGGACTTTGACGTCGCCGACCTCTCGCAGGAGCATCGCTTCCGCTTCGCCCGGCAAGAAGAAGTCCGTCGCCTCTTCGTTCAGGCGGTCCCACGTCTCGTCCTTGTGCTCGCGGAGTGCATCGAAGTCGCCGTACTTGTTGCACTCCATCATGACCGCCACGTTGTACCGGCCGAAGCCCAAGACCGTGCCGAACGTACCGCGGTACGCCCATCCCGGTGGCGCGTGCTTCTCCAACAACCCTTCGTTCTTCTTCGTCCACGCTTGGAAGTCCTTGTACCGGCCTTCCTTGATGTTCCCGAACTGAATCCAGAGCATAACCGCCCCTCCGTGACCACGCATGGTCCGGTGCGGCATTAAGACTTCGTCTTGCGCGATCCCGGCGGCGTCGGCTCCATCGGGCGCGGGAGCCGAATCGTGAACGTGGACCCCGTCCCCGGTTCCGTCGCGACCGCGATCGATCCGTGGTGCGCGTCGACGACCGCCTTCGCGAGGACGAGGCCGAGACCGACCCCCTCCCCGCGCGGCTTCGTCGTGAAGAACGGCTGGAAGAGTTGTGTCCGGACCTCCTCGTCCATGCCCGCGCCCGTGTCCGTCACGCCGACCGAGAACGAGTCGGGCGTCGTCTCGAGCCGGACCGTGACCGAGCCTTTGGACGCGGCCTGGAACGCGTTCTTCAGGATGTTCACGAGGGCGTGTTGGAGTCGGAGCGGGTCCACGTTCGCCATGACGGGATCCTTGGGGAGTTCCTTGACCAGCGAGACCTTTCCCTGGCGGAAGGCGATCGCCTGGTCGGCCGCCGCTTCGACGACGCCGCGGACGTCCGTCTCGATCCGGCGGACCTCATCGGAGCGCGTGATCGCGACAAGCTCCGCGACGATGTTCGTCGCGAGGCGCCGCTGCTCGTGGATTTTCTCGAGCTTCTCGAGGGTGTGCGGGTCCTCGACCGTGCGTTCGAGGCTCGAGGTGAGCAGCGCGATGTTCGTCAACGGCGTGCGGACCTCGTGCGCCACAAACGCGGCGACCTGGGCCATCGAGGCGCGCCGCTCCGATTCCAGGAGCCGCTGCTGGTATCCCTTCTCCGCGGTCACGTCTCGCGCGATCACCTGCACGTACGGGTCGACGCCGTCCTCCCGGATCACGCGCGACCGGACCTGCATGAAGCGTTGCGCGCCGTCCTTTCCCTGCACGAACGTCTCAAGCGGCTCCGCGACCGGTTCGTCGTGCAGGAGCGCCCGCAGGTAGGACCGGGCCTTCTCGAGCTCCCGCGCCGGGAGGAGTTCGCCGAGGTTGATCCCCCGGAGGGCTCCCGGATCCCGCGCGCCGAGCAACATGGCCCCCGCCGGATTCGCGTCGAGGATCGTCCCGCGGCGGTCGAGGAGCAGGATTCCATCGGCCGCGTTCTCGAACAGGTGACGGAACCGCGCCTCCGAGCGCCGCACGAGCTGCTCCGCTCGTTTCTGTTCCGTGATGTCCCGCGTGGCCGCCGACGCGCCCACGAGCCGCCCGGCCTCGTCGCAGATCCGCGAGATCGTCACGGCGGCGACGAATTTGTGGCCGTCCTTCCGGACCCGGACCGTTTCGAACGGAGGGATCGTCTCGCCGCCGCGCAGGTGGTCCATCACCCGGTCGAGTTCGGCCCGCCGATCTTCCGGGACGAGGAACGAGACCGGCCGCCCGATCGCCTCCTCGGCCGTGTACCCGAACATCTGTTCCGCCCCCGCGTTCCAGCTCGTGATCCGACCTTCGAGTGTTTTCGCGTAGATTCCGTCGGCGGACCCTTCCACGATGGCGCCGAGGCGCGCCTTCGCCTCGCGGACGGCCCCGAGTTCCGTCATGTCGACGAGGCTCGTGATGATGACCCGTTGATTGCGGAGGTCCACCGCCTCAGCGGACAGGAGCGTCCGCCGGATTTCGCCGATCCTCGTACGGACCGACACCTCCTCGTCGCGGATCGAGCCGAACTCCCGGAGCCGTTCGCGGACGTTCTGCCGCCGCTCGATGTCGGCCCACATCCCCAGATCGACCGACGTGTGTCCCAGGACATCGCCGCGGTCGAATCCGAACAACCGAAGGAACTGGTCGTTCACCTCGAGGAACCGGCCGTCCCGGAGGTCCGTGATGACTATGGCCACCGGGGACGCCCGGAACGCCATGTAGAAGGCCTCCTCGATCTCCCGGCCAGGACGGTCAGTCGTCCCGGGAACGGGCGACGGTGCGTTGGTCGGCCGTGCGTTTGGGTCCGTGCGGACTCCCCGAGCAGTAGCGAAGGGCAATGTGGGCGATTGCCATTCCGCCGGCCCGCGGGCCCTTACCGGTTCGCCGCTGTCAAAGGACCACGCCCGCGCCGAATATATATTGATTTGTCCTCGACTGTCCGGATGGTCCGATTGAGGAACCGCGGCCATCTGTCCCGAGGACGGTGCGCGGAGTCCTGCGTTCAATGATGTCCAGGGGCCCGGATGACGTCCTGGCCGCCCATGTACGGCCGCAGGACCTTCGGCACACCTACGGTGCCGTCCTTCTCCTGGTAGTTCTCGAGGACCGCGACGAGGCCGCGGGACGTCGCCATCGCCGTCGAGTTCAGGGTGTGCGGGAAGAACTTCTCCCCGCCGACTTTCCCCGCGCGCGTGTTCAGCCGCCGGGCTTGGTAGTCGGTGCAGTTGCTGCAGCTGATCACCTCGCGGTAGGCGTTCTGCCGCGGGAACCAGCCCTCGATGTCGTACTTCTTTGCGGCGACCGTGCCGATGTCCCCCGTGCACACGTTCACGACGCGCGATCGGCAGCTCCGCTTCGTCGATGATCTCGTCCATGTACATCGCGCCCATCGGATGTTCCGACGTCGCGATCAGGAACAGGTCCTCGCCGTCGATCTTGTACATGACCGTCTCGAAGTCCCCGAGGTCGACGACGCCCTCGTACGCGGCGCGGCGCATCATGAACGGCGGGAAGACGGCCGTGAAGCCTTGCTTCACCATGTAATTCAGGGCGAACGCCAGGAGGGCCTGGTCCAGCCGCACCAGGTCGCCGAGGAGGTACACGAACCCCGCGCCGGCGATCTTCCGGGCCCGCTCGAAGTCGGCGAGCCGCAACGCCTCGAGGAGCTCTCCGTGGGACTTCAGCTCGAAATCGACCCGTCGCGGCGTGCCCCACCGGCCCACCTCGACGTTTTCCGTGTCGTCTTTCCCCACCGGGACGCTTTCATGGAGGAGGTTTGGGAGCCGCAACAGCCCGCTTCGGACTTTCTCCGCGAGTTCGTCCGTCTTCGCGTCGAGCGCGTCGATCTCCTCCGGGAGGGTCGCGGCCTCCTTGCGGAGCTTCTCCGTCGCCTTGCCTGCTTTCTTCGCTTCCGCGATGTCCCGCGTGATTTCGTTCCGTCGGCGCCGCAGGCGGTCCGCCTCCGCGAGCGCCTTGCGCCATTCCACGTCCCACCGGATCACGTCGTCGAGGAGCTTCGCTTTCTCTGGAGCGTTGCGCTTGGCGAGATCGCGGCGAATGACGTCCGGACTCTCTCGAACGAGGCGGATGTCCAGCACGACGGACTCGATGGGGAGGACCCTATTTGTAGGTTATTCGGAGACGTTCGCCGACCGGACTCCACTCGGGACGATGCCCTACTCTCGCGACGTCATCGCGACCCGGAGGACGTCTTCCAGGCGCCTTTTCTGGCTCTCCCAACTGTAGTGGGTCTCGATCAGCTCCCGAGCCGCCGAGGCGATCCCGCGCCATTGGCTCGCGCTGCGGAGGGCCTCAAGGACGCGATCCGGAAAGCGCTCCTGATCTCGGGCGACATAGGCGTGGACGCCATCGCGGACTTCGGGCACTCCATCCGCGGCGAATGGCGACAGGACGGTCGGGACGCCAGCGGCCATGCAGTCGAGGACTTTCGTCAGCACGCCCGCCCCGTGCCACACCGGGACGATGCACAAGTCGGCCGAGCGAATCGCCTCGAGGAGATGGGGGACGAAGCCAAGGACCCGAATCGAAGGGTGGAACGCGAAGCCCGGGATGTCCCGACCGGCGATCCGGATTTCGCCGTGGAATCCCTTCTTTTCGAGGGACGGAGCTAGCACGCGGTCGATGTACTCCAGCGCTTCGCGGTTCGGCGCGTACTTGAAGCTCCCAAAGAAGAGGAGGATGGGACTCGCCGATGGCCTCGCCGGGGGCTCCCGGGTGGCCGGTGCAATTCGCGAATCGTCGGGGAGCTTGACGAACGTCCGGACCACGTGGACCTTCGAGCGTGGCACGCCCATCTGGACATATCCGAAGGCATCTCGTTCGGTCGGCGTGATGACCGCGTCGACATGGCTTCCAAGGAACCGTTCGAGTGCGGCGCTGAGGACGGAGAAAACAGGTCCTTTTCCGAGGCTCGTCGCGAGGAGTTCGATGTTCGTGTGGCTGTCCCAAACGCCGTGAATCCTCAGGGCTTTGGCCACGATGAGTCCGGCGAGCGCGTGGTGCGCGGTCTCACAGAACACGAGGTCGACGTGGTGTCGCCGGGCGACTCGCGCCCCCTGTAGTGCGAGGACCAGGATGTACAGCGGGTAGAGCAGGTAGCGCGGCCATGTCGCGCGGCTTGGATCAAACACGATCCGGTCCATGGGCGACCTGAGGCCGATGACTTCGTGATCCTCCATCAACATGCGATACAGCGAAGGGGTCCGTTCCGACGTCGCAACGAGCTCGACCTCGGGAACGAAAAGGATGCGCATCACGAACCCAACCCGGAACCGCCCGTCGAGGGCCACGCATCCAAGCGGGACATCCTTGCGCCACGATGGCGACCACGCGGATCGAGACTACTCGCGGGCACGATGGTACACCTGAGTCAGAGCCGCGGCCACGCGCGGCAGGCTGAATAGCGTTTCCATCCGTTCGCGGGCTCGGGTCTCCATCCGGATTCGCCGTTCCTCGTCTCGGAGCAGCGTGAGGACCGCGTTTGCGAAATCGCCCTCGCTCCTTCCTTGCTGGACGACCCCGGTCTGCCCGTCCACGACGATGTCCGTGATCGCGCCGGCATCCGTGACGACGCACGGACGGGCGCATGCGCTCGCCTCGAGGAGCGCGAAGGGCATCAGGTCGTTTTGGCTTGTGCTCAACACGAGCGTCGCGGCGTTGTAGAGATCGACCATCCGCTCCCGAGAAACTCGGCCGATGAAGCGGACCAGATCTTCGACGCCGAGGGCCGCGGCGAGACGGACGAGGGAAGAATACTGGGGACCCGATCCTCGTACGATTAACCGCAGGCTCGGGTCTCTCCGACGCAGCCGGCTGAGGACGCGCAGTGCGAAATCGACGCCCTTGTCGCGATGCAGCCTCGCGACGACCAGGAGGATCCGCGTTTCCCGTCGCCACCCGAATTCCGAAGGATCGACCGGGCTCGATTTCGGGTGGTAGATCGACAGATCGATTCCCGTCGGAATCCACCCGGTGAGGGCCCTCTCCGGGATTCCGAGCTTGAGGAGATACGGGGCCGCCTTCGTCGTCCGCGGGACGAAGAGTTTCGCGACGGAACGAACGCGGTTCCCCGCGACGCGTTCATACCCCCATTGATACCATCGACCCGGCGCCCGCATCGGCGAGAACGTCTCCTGCCATAGCACGAGCGGAATCGCGGCCGCCTGCGCGGCCTGGCACGCAAAATACGTCGAGGGCTGGTGGAACTCGCCGGCTTGGACCACATCGGACGACCGGAACGCGGGATGCCGCCGGAGGCCCGGAGTGAGCGGAACGATGCCCGGATGAAACAGGCGCGGGAGGGTCGCGTGGGTCGACGTGACCTCCAGGCGGTCCGACAGCGTGTAGTGTGGACGGTCCAGGAAAGGGTCGGCCAAGATCACGTTGACCGAGTGTCCCAACTTTGTGAGAGCTTCACCAAGTTGCACGATGTTGAGTTCGGCAATCGCTTTTGAATCGACGGGCCCCGCGGACGCGGAGCCGAAGAACAGGCTTCGAACGGTCACGTCGGGGGTCGTGGCGATCGGATTAATCAGCACGACGCGCAGGTCGGCTCCCCCTATGACGACCGATCTCCGTCGGGTCCCAGCGGAACCGATGGACTTCCCGGCTTCCCCCCGGCAGATTCAATCGAGTCGAGGCCTTTGACGAGCGAGACGTATCGCGTCATGTACGAATCGGGATGATGGTGGGACTCGTACGCTTTCCGTGCCGCCTGCCGAAGCTTGAAATGCAGCCCCTCGGCCTCGAATCGCTCGACGGTTCGGAGGATATCCATTGGTTCCGGCTCAAACGAACGGCCGGTTTGGCCGTCATAGATGAGTTCCAGCAATCCGCCGCGATGTGAGACGAGCAGCGGCGCCCCCCACGAAAGGGCTTCGATCGCCGCAAGCGGAGCGTTGTCGTACGACAACGAGGGCATAATGAACGCCTTCGCCTTCCGGTACAACGGCTCCAGCTTCGAGGCCTCCAGCCATCCCGTGAGGTGGACGTTGGTGCGATCGCTGTTCTCGAGTTTCCTCAGAGGACCTTCTAGGCTGCCGCGCCCCGCAATCACGAGCGGGAGTCGGGAGGCGTTCCCGTTTGCGGCGGCCGCCAGCTCGACAATCCCACGATGCGGCTCCAGGGTTCCGGCATACAAGTAGTAGTCTCCCGGGGTCTGCGACGTGCCCACGGGGTTATGGTCCGGGGCAAAGTTCGGGAGGTGAACGACGGGACAGCGGAAGAGTCGCTCGACCGCCGACTTCATGAATCGACTCGGCGCAATCGCGCAATCGATCCCACGCATCCCTTTCCATCCCCGACCGACGCGCCAGAGCTGCGGCGGTCTCCCGGTGGCGAGGCCGCATCGGAAGCAAGTGGGCGACTCGCACGGATAGCGGCCGAACTTGAACAAGTCACTGCGGGGGCAGCGGACCCAGTAGTCGTGGGCGGTGTAGAGCGTCTTCCGTCCGGGTTTCTTCGGCAACACCCCCAGACCCAGGAGGGAGATGTTGTGGAGATGCACGACGTCTGGCTTGGTCTGCGCGACGAGTTTCTCGTGGGACCGGTTCACGCCCTTCGATTGCCCCGTCAGGAAGGCGGACAGCGGCTGTAGGCGGCCGTACCGACTGCGGATCGGGTGAAGATGGATCGATTCGTCCGGCGAGCGATTCGATGGGGCCGGCTTCCGCTTGGTTTTCAAACGAAACGCGGCCGGCGAAAACTCGACGTGGACTTCATGCCCGCGCTTGACGAGGGCACGGGCGAGGTACTGAACATGGGTCGCGTCCCCCCCGAGATGATAGGGAGGGTAGAACGTGGTCACCAAGAGGAAACGCAACGTCTCCATCGCGACACCGGGTCCGCATCGGCATGGCGCCGCGCCCGCAAAAGGTAATTGTGGTAGGACGTAATCCCAGGCCTTAATCCGGGGGGCCGTCTGGGGTTCTCGAAATGATGGAGGACCCGACCGCCGCTGATTTCGGCTCGGTGGATGCTTCGGAGCCCCGGCGGTGGCGCTACCGACTTCCCATCTCGATCTCACTCATTGGAATTTTCATTGTCCTCGGGTTCCACCTCGCCCTCCGGATGCAGATTCGCCCTCCCAGCCTGTGGATCTACTGGATCGGGCTCGTCCTCGTCGCGGTTCCAGGCGTCCTGGCCGGCGAGCGAAAGGCCGCGACGTTTTCCCTCGGTGCCTTCGCGTTCCTGCAGTGCTTCGCGTACAGCCTCTCGTCGCCGTTCGGCCTCGTCTATCTGCGCGACCCGCTCTATAACATGCAACTTGCAACCCTCGTTCAGACGACGCAAACCTGGCATCCTGCGATGGGAGCGGGTCAGGCCTTCGCGTATTCGTTCTACCCGGGTTCGAACCTGTTCCACGTGGCGGTCGCCTTCGCGACGGGCCTCCCGCTGGAGACGCTCTACCTGTTCGTGACGGGCATCCTGCGCTTCGCGGTGCTCCCGCTGGGACTGGCACGGATGCTCGGACGGTTTGTGAAGCCTCAGGCCACCTACATCGCCGTCGCGATCTTCCTCGCGACCCCTTCGAACTTGTTCGACTTGCCACACCAGCAGGAGTTCGCCTATGTGTTCCTCATCCTGGGGCTGTACGCCGCGCTCCTCTCGACTACGGCCCAACGCGGATTCCGGTTCGCCGCGGCGACGCAGGTCGCGGCGTTCATCCTCGTCGCGACGATCGCCGTGAGCCACGCGTTCACCGCGTACATCACCCTGTTCGTGTTCCCTGCGCTAGCGGTCGTCGGTCTGTCCGTCCGGTCCCGCCACATCCCGTACCGAGACCAAGCGTCGCGCGTCGTCTTGATTCGGACCTTCAAGGGGTTGCCGGTCACCGCGCTCGCCTTCACCGGTACGTTCCTCTTGTGGTCCGTCCTCGTGTCGAGTCCGCTCGAGCTGGCGTGGCTCGACTACGCGTCCGAGAGCCTCGAGCGCCTCTTCTTGCCCCGGCAGTTCATCGCGCCGACCGGATCGGCGCCGTCCGGGGTCTCGGCTGGCTTCTCGTACACCAGGGACGAGCTCGCCGTCATCGGGGCGGCTCTGCTGATTCTCCTCATTACCGCGCTCCTCGGGGTGTTCATTTTGCGGCGGCGAACGAATCGATTGTCCGGCCCCGCGCGGCCCGCCGCCGGGGTCCTGCTCGTCTTGTTCCTCGTCGCCTTGGTCCCGCTGCTCGCATCCACCCCGCTCTCGGTCACCGGCGGATTGTTCATCCCGCTTCGGATCTTCGAGTTCTCCCTCATCGGCTTTGCGCCCCTCGTCGGACTCGTCTTCGCGTTCGTCCTCGCGCGGGGTCGCGTCCGCAATCTCGCCGTGATCGCGGTGTTGCTGTCGGTCCTCCTCGTCGGGGGCTCGTTGATCCAGGACGGAACCCCTCGGTACCAATACCTTCCGTCGAGCGTCGTCTACAGCGCGATCCAGACCCACCTGACCACCGACGTCCTACGCGCCGCGGCCTGGGCCAAGGCCCACATCGATCCGACCGCCCTGGTTTATGGAGACGAGCTCGTGCAGGATGCGTTCGGCGGCTCCGCGGGGTTCGACATCGCCCCGGAGCACTGGCCGGCGTTCCCTCTGTTCAACGCGAGCGTGCTGAGTGGCGACCTGAACTTCGCTTACGGGCTTCTCCCCGGCGACATCGTCGTCACACACGTCTACATGACGCGCACGGTCTGCTTCACGGCGTTCCGAACGACTCCTCTGGAGGCGTTCAAGGTCGACAAGTTCGCGCAGAACTCGACGTTCGCGGTCGTCTACGCGGACGCGACCGTGACGATCTATCGGTGGAACGGTCCTGTGTAATGCCTCAGAGGAGGGGAGGCGGCCTCGGAGGGCTGCGATTCACGACCTCCGCGCCAGAGGGAGTAATGCATATCTGGGGCGGCCGTTTCCCCGGCGTTGAGCATCGAGGAGCCCGATCTGAGCCCGATTCCGGGCCGTCGTTACCTGGGGTATGCTGACCTCATCGGATGCTCTGTCATCGCCGCGGCGTCGGCTGCGTTCGGGGCTGTCGACGGAGGTGGAGGTGTCCGCGCTGTCCTCGGTTTCCTTTTCGTTTTTTTCGTCCCGGGTTATGCGCTGACTCATGTCCTCTGGAGGCCCGGGCGGGGACTTGCCTTCGCTGACCGGATCCTCTTCAGCATCGGGCTCTCCGTCTCTCTCACGGTGTTCACCGCCATCTTCCTGTCGGTCGGGGGCGTTCCCCTCACGCCGGCCACGCTCGGCCTCGTCATCGCGCTCGAAACGTTTCTCCTCAGCGCGACGTCCGCGATCCTCCGACAGAGGCAGGGGGAAGGTCTTCCCCCGGAGATCGTTTCGGCCGCCAGCCGAATCACCGGCTCCTTCGCGTCGGACCGGGCGTTCTGGTCCGTGGTCGCGGTGCTCCTCGTCGGGGCCCTCGTCATTGTCGCGGTCATCCTATCGGCCCCCCCGCCCGCGACTTCGACGTCGTTGTACGTGCTCGGTCCGGACGGGACGGAGGCCAGCCTCCCGAACAATCTCACCGAAAACGCCTCGGCATCGGTCTTGGTCGATATCTACAATGGGGAACCGAGCTCGCAGAACTTCACGGTACTCGCTTGCCTCGCGCTTGCCAACGGATCGTGCAGCTCGCAGAACACATCGTATGGCGCTTGGGGCACGACGCTCGCGTTTACTCCGGGGAAGGCGTACTTGATGAACGTCACCCTCACGCAGGGGGCCCAAGTGGAGGAGACCTTTCGATTCTACGTCACGACGTCGGGCAAGTACGTCTTGTCGTTCACCCTCGTTGGCGGCAGCGCGCTCCGGACGGTCGGGATACCGCTAACGATCCACCCGTAGGCCGGTCGAGTTGCCCGATCCTCAATCTGCCAACGTCACCGGATCGGCATGGACCTTTCAAACCCGCGAGTGAGCCGCGCATGGGACTTCCGAGCTCGAGCCGCGCGCCTCCGACAACGCACGATCACGAATGTCGCCAACACCCAGTTCGCGGTGACTAGGAGGAACAGGAGGGAGAACCAGTACGACCACAGGAACGACACGTCGATTCCGGCACCGGGTCGCGGCGCCTCGAACCAGAACGCGTACGCGGACGCCATCCGGTTCCCGCCCGTGCCCTGGGCGGAGTTCTGGATCGTGACCTGGTAGAGGGTCCCTTGTTCCATCGGTCCCACCACGACGATCCGCAGGTACGAGGCGTTGACCCAAGCGAGGGAGTACGAGACCGTCGGGGCGATCCTGATCGAGTTCTCCACCGACGTCTCGTTCATCGGTTCGCTGAACGTGAGGTCGATGCTCTTCGTCTCGGACTGGAACACAACCGAGGAGACGGTCGGCCCGCTGCCTCCGACCGCGGTGACTGTGACGACCACGCTGGCCTCCGTACCGTGGCCCGCGTTGTCCGTCCCTTGCACGGAGAACGTGTGGGATCCCGCGACGACATTGCGGAAGG
>VBME01000063.1 GCA_005878995.1 Methanobacteriota archaeon
TGGCCGATTTCGACGTGCTCGCTCAGCTGGCGCTCGCAGGTGGCGAGCTGCGCATGACCGACCTCGCGGCCCGGGCGCTCATCTCGCGGTCGGGCATGACTCGCCGTGTCGCGCGGCTGGTTGACGAAGGCCTCGTTCGTCGAGCCGACACCGATGCGGACGGACGTGGTGTCGTGGTCGTATTGACCGATGCGGGCATGGCCCGCCTGACCGAGGCGACGCCGGTCCACCTGCGCGGGGTCTCCGATCTCTTCGTCGCGCGACTCAATCAAAAAGAGCTGGCTGTCCTCAAGAGCGTCATGGATAAGGTCACCGCCGATTGCACGTTTGGGTGAGAGCCAGGACACACCCGCGACTGAACGACGCGAAGCTGCTGCTCGGCCTCATGCAGTTCTTCTGCAGTAGAACCCCTTCAGGCTTCGAGCCAGGTACCGGTGAGCGCGTGACGAACCAACTTCTCGGCCCTACCGAAAGGAGCATATCCCTTGGGGGCGCTTCGAGCGGGAAGGTGAATCCGTGCAAGTCACGGTGTCTCCCCACCACCTGGAAAACGCCGCGCTCTACGGGATCGGCCTGACCGTGACGCTGACGTACCAACTGCCCCTTGAGGTTCCTATCGGCGTCGGAGGTTGGATTCGAGCGGGAGACGCGAAGCTTCTCGGCTCCATCATTTCGAGGCGCTCACAGCAAACGGGACCGGTCCAGATTCCGTTATCGGCCCGAGACCTCAGTGAGCAGCCGCGACAGGAGACGGCGATCTTCGAGTGCGTCGTGCCGCTCACTCGAGAGGCCATAAACCACGTGGAGCGACAGCGCGAGACCGACAAGAAACGGGACGTGCAGTTCTTAGCGGAGGTCGAAGTCACGAGGCTAAACCCGAAAGTGAGCCTCTCGCACATGTCCGCGAACGAACCGTTCAACGTCAGAAATGCCTTTCCGAACTTGGGGGTGGCGGACCCGAAAATGTACGTGGTCACGCATCAGTTGGACAGAGACTACAATCCCAGCTTTCCCGATATGTGGGTCCTTTCCGGCGAAGGAAGCAAGGTCTTCGCGGAAGTCATCTTGCAGGGTTTCGACGTTTGGGCCATCATCAAGGCGAGCGACTGGATACAGGATTACGCGCCAACACTTGGTATCGGACGCTCTATCTGGATGGAACTGCCCAGTCCCGAACACCTTCAGGTTTCAGATCCCCTAAAGGCGCGTTTCGCAGCCGCGACCAAAGCGCTCACGGACATGGAGACTGACTACAGGCGCGGAGACTGGCCAGACCTTCTGGAAGACAGCCGAGCGATCTCCGAACTCTTCCGCGATTGGGACATGCTGGAGAAGTTGCTCATTGCGGACGGGTACAGTACCGATGCGGTCGGCAAGATTCAGGCTTCGCTCGCCGCGCTCTTCGATTTCTCTTCGAAATTCCTCCACAAACTCGACAAGGACAAGAAGCTCGCCCCGGACCTCAGGGCATATCGGGAGGAAGCCGAACTCGTCCTCGCCCTCTCCATGACGTTTGTCAACTTGTTCGCGAGAAAGGCGCGTCGGCAGGCTTAGGGTTGCTCCGTCCGTCTAAGGTCCACCCCTCCTAGCCGGATCGTTTTCCCTCCCACGTCGCCATCGCCATCAGCGGGTCGGCGGCAACGCGCAGAGCCGCGACTATCGCGGGGTCCTGTCGTGGACGATCTTCGCGGCCTCCCACTGCGCCTCGGTCATGGGCTTGAAGATTCGACCGCCCTCCATACATCGGCTGCTCGACAGGTACCATCTGCCACTGGTTGCGGAAACGAGGCCTTGCCCGGAGACGGGGAAGTAAGGCATAGTGTACGGGCGTGACTAAATGCGCGTCTCGCGGGCTGCAAGAAGGGTATATGGGTCTGACCGGGATTACTTCGGACGTGGTATCTTCCGTCTTCGCCAGCCGGGAATGTGGGCTCTTGCTTGGAGACGCCCGAGAAGTACTCGGGACCCTGGCTGATGCTTCCGTGGATTGCACCGTCACGAGCCCGCCGTACTACAGCGGACGTCGGCACGTCGGCGACACTGTCCACGAAATCGGAAGCGAAAGGACCGTGGAGGAATACGTTGAAGCCCTCGTGTCCGTCGGGGGAGAGGTGTACCGTGTCACAAGGCCCACGGGAAGCTACTGGCTCAATCTCGATGACAAGTGCGAACGGAAGGAATGGCTGGGAATCCCGTGGCGCGTCGCATTCGCGATGCGAGAAATCGGATGGAAAATCAGAAGCGAGGTGATCTGGCACAAGCCTACGCACCTCCCTAGAGCGGCCAAGGACAAACTCACTCCTGCCCACGAGCAGCTCTTTCACTTTGTGAAAAGTAAAGACGCATACTACGACATGGATGCGATCAGAAATCCCTCGTCGCCGCCGGTTTTGGGGAAGAATGGCGTCTTGAAAACTCCGAGGGGCCGGGTGCCGACGGATGTCTGGATCATTCCAGTCGAGGACTCCGGCTTTCCTGAGAATCAGTATGCCGTGTTTCCCGAAGCATTAGTTGAATTGCCAATCCGAGCGACATGCCCGCGAGGCGGAACCGTGCTCGATCCTTTTGTCGGGAGCGGCACGACGGCAGTGGTCGCACTGAGACTCGGGAGGAAAGCCATCGGGATCGACGCCTCGGCTAATTTCCTTGAGTTCACCAAGAAACGAATCCTGGAGGTCAGCGGGCAGCCCGCAACTCCTCGACAAGCCTCGTTGAATCAGGCAGTGAAGGTGAGCCATGGGCGTATGCGCTGAGTGCGGAGCAGAAACACGGTTCGAATGGGTCCGGCCGGCTGCATGGAAGCATAAGATTGAGGAGGTCTCACCCCACGACCTCATCTGCCTACGCTGTTACAAGCGCCTCCACTGGTCGTAAGGCCAATGGCGTGAACAATCCCATAGGGTCACTTGAGCCTGTACGAGCGTAAGGAGCTCGATCCCGGGGGCTCGAGAATCGTCGTGAGGCGGAAGGATTAGCTCGAGAGGGGGAAAGGGAGGAGGGCCGGTTGGTCCCCCTCATGCCGGGACGGGACGACCCCCTGCTCTTGGTGTACCTCTCCGAGCGAGCTCTTTTTCAGACGCTCACAAACCTACATGGAGAAACCGCACATCCCTCCGGGTCCTTCTCCATGTCCCCTCGATTCGGTCAAAGCAAAGCCTACCGACGGCGCCGCTTGATTCGATGGGATGGCCCGGCGCCCTTGCGCCGACGTGCGCGCCGGCGAGCTGCCCGTGTCAACCGGACCTCTTTGCGGGCCATCGATCCCGAGAGAATGCGCAGACTATTTGAAACAGTGTTTCTGGCCCGTTCCGCATCGTTCGACTAAGTGAGCGCCTTCGACAGCAACGGCAGGCTCACGTCATATCGGTACGAGATGTTCGAATGGGTGTCGTCGAACTCTTCGTACACATGCCGAATCCGTCGGGCGAGGAGCTTCTCGTGCAGGACGCGGGCGCCCCAGATTAGATTGAACTGGTCTGAGGTCCCGCAGTCGATGTAGACGAGGCGCATCCGCCGCAGGCTCCGGACATATCGGTCGACCATATTCACGGGATCCCAGCGCCGCCAGCGCTCCCACACCTCCGGTCGCCATTCGCCCGTCTGCAAGTCGAACGGAAAGTCCGTGCGAAGTTCGTTGCTCTTTGGATTCGGCGAGTAATGCGCTGCCATTCCGACCGTGTTCAGGACGGGGAACATGCCCTCTTTCCGGCGGTTCGGCTGACGCCAATACCATCGAAGCCACTTCGCGGGCCCGCCGCGCTCTCGAAACGCCGCGAGGGCCTTCGAGAAGTCCATGATGTAGCAGAACTCGAACAGCGCGTCGCCGGAATGGTCGACGAGGGCGGACCACGTCTCCGGATGGAGCATCCCTTGGACGATCGACCCGTATCCACCCGAGGACTTGCCCCAGATTCCGCGACGTGAAATCCGATACTTCGACTCAACGAAGGGTACGATTTCCTTTCGAAGGTAGTCGTCGTAGCGACCTGTCGCGGTCGAGTTGATGTATTGATTCCCGCCGACCTTCGTGAAGCAGTCGACCATCGGGACGATCATCGGGCCCATCTTTCCCGTGCGGATGAGCCGATCCAACTTTGCCTTCAGGTTCTCCCCCAGCGGATCGATGGAGAGGAGCGACTTCCCTGTGCCCGTGTACCCGACGATCGCGTACGCCGCCGGGTAGCGACGGTTCGGATCATACCTCGGCGGGAGGTAGATGGTAATGTCCCGCTTCGTTGGATCTCCAA
Source organism: Methanobacteriota archaeon (assembly GCA_005878995.1). Next base: position 4,248 of record VBME01000063.1, read on the forward strand.
GGGGGTTGCCCTTCAGCACCTTCGAATCGAAGGACTCGGTGACGATCTCGCCGCCCGCCATGTCCCTTCGCGACGGCAGCCGTGGTGGGCCTCTTAAGGATACAGGTTCGTTGGCTGCGGTCCCACCTCAGCTAAATGTGGAGGAAGAGGGCCACGATCCGGGAAATGAGGATCGCGATCACGGACAAGGCGATCGCCGACAGCCTTCCGAGGATGCCGACATCGAACGGCCAGACGGCCATCGAAGCGACCTTTCGGTCCATCATGTCGAGTCGGAACATGTGGCCGAGGTCGCCGGCGTCGTTCCCTACGGAGCGGTCCTCGAAGAGAGACGCCAATCTCGGCCGGAGTCGACCTTTCTCCTCCTGCTTCTGGCCGACCATCCGCCGATGGAGCCGTCGAAGGGGGAGGAAAAACAGGGCCAGGCCGATCACGATCAGCCCTGAGAGAAACCCGCCGATGCCAATGATGTCCGCCGTCGTAGGCGCGGACGGCGAGGCAAATATGACGAGCATGAACAATCCGATGAAGACGAAATACCCGAAGGCGAGGGAGAGCGCGAGGGCTCCGACGGGCCTCAAGCCAGCGAACGCGTCTTCGTAGTAGGGGCGCAACTGGAGGGGGGAGTCTCCAAACCGGTGAATTCCCCGGGTGATGCTCCAGTACGCCCACACCACGGAGGAGAGTCCCAAGGTGGCCACCGCGACGGAGACGATGTCGTAGGCTCCGGCGAAGAACTCGAGGGCGGAACCCGGACCCGCGTTGAACTGAATCGAGGGCGGCGCCACGCCGACGATTGCGGAGAAATTGACAGCCAAGAGGAGCGCGACCAGGAACACGATCCAGGTAATCACCTGCGGTCGGGGAGATGCGAGACGATCGAAGATCCGACGAAACCCTCCGTCCCGATCCGGCAGGAGAGTCGAGAGGGAACGTCCGGCCTCCTCGAGCCGTTGCCGCATGTAGCGAGGGGCATAGAACGAGTACGTCACCAAGAGATCGGTCAAGAGGGAGTTGGACGCTGTCGCCTTGGCGATAGCGGCAGAGAGATCCCCGTTCGTGGCGTAGGCGGACAACGCCACATCAAACACCCCGAACAGCCCGAACCCCACCACGATGCATCCGAGGACGTAGGGCAGGCGAAACGCGAGGATGAACCGCTCCGCGAGGGTCGCCGCTCCGTGGCCGCGCGCTGTCTTCGAAAAGCCGTTTGAAGTGTCTCCGAGATCGGACGTGTCCGCATTCTCCACGACGTTGACCCGGTTGGCTTGGTAGGGTCCTCAGCAGAATGAACGTATCGGACCGCGAGATGAGGAGGATTGAGTCCCGAACACCGCCCAGATGTCCGGCTTGAACTTTCGGTCTCAATTTCGATACCCGCCCCACGCCGATTAAATAGTCCGCCGTCGACCGCGGACGACCCAGGAGCAGGCCAGCATGGTTCGAGTGCCCACGGTTCATGTGCGCGCGACGCGTCGAATGATTCTGGGAGCGATCGTCCCGTTGCTCGCGGTGGCCCTGATGGGCCTCCTCGTGCCGCCGGCCGCGGCGGCGCCCGCCGCCCCGTACTTCGGTCCCGCGACGATCGTCGACGGCCCCCCGGCGTATTGGGCCGCGGAGCCTTCCCTCGCGGTCGGCTCGGATCGGGTCGCGTACCTCGCCTTTACCGGCTGGGGCGGGAGCGTCACGCAATCGGACATCTTCTTCACGAAGTCCTCCGACGGCCGCACGTGGTCCGTCCCGATCCGCGTGAACAACGATGCGGGCGGGGCGTCCCAGTCGGAACCGGCCCTCGCGGTGGATTCGGCGAATGCGATCTACATCGCCTGGACGGACTCGAGGAACGGGAACAATGACGTGTTCTTCTCGAAGTCGACGGACGGCGGCTTGAGCTTCTCCGCGAACGTCCGCGTGAACGACGTGACGACGAACAGCCAATCGGAGCCCGCTCTCGCGGTGGACCCGGTGAACCCGCACCTCGTCCACGTCGTGTGGACGGACACCCGGAGTGGGGTGTTCGGTCCGGACATCTTCTACGCGAACTCGACGGACGGCGGGCTGAGCTTCAACCCAAGCGCCCGCGTGAACAACGATGCGGGCGCATCCGAACAAGGCGTCCCCGCGATCGCGGTCGCGCTGAATGAGGATGTCTACGTGGTCTGGCGAGACCCGCGAACCCCGGCCAAAGGCCCGGACATCTACTTCTCGAAGTCGTCCGACCGGGGCGCGACGTGGACCCCGAGCTTCAACATCAACGACGACTCGGGCAGCGCCAACCAGCAAGATCCAACGATTGCGGTGGACGTCTCCGGCAACATCTACGTCGCCTGGACCGACTCCCGGAACGCGAACTCGCAGCCTGACATTTATGCGACCCGGTCGACCAACGCCGGTGCGTCATTTGCTGCGAACGTGAAGGTCAATGACGATCTCGGCGCCGCGATCCAGTGGGTGCCGAGCCTTGCGGCGAATGGAGGCAAGATCGTAACGGCCTGGGCCGACTCCCGCACGTCCGGATCCACGAGCTGGGACATTTATGAGTCCTCCTCGACGGATGGCCTCACCTGGTCCCCGAACGTGAAGGTCAACGATGACTCGCTTCCGAACTTCCAGTTCTCTCCGAGCGTCGGAATCGACGCGTCGGGAGACGTCTTCGCGGCATGGCTGGACACCCGCGTGTCCGGTCAGGATGTCTTCGGGAGCGTCCTCGACGTCGTCCCGCCCACCGCGAACGCGGGGTCCTCGGTCTCCGTGGGCCAGGGGACGAGCGTGTCGTTCGACGGAAGTGGGTCGTCGGACAACCTCGGCATCGCGGGCTATAGTTGGGACTTTGGAGACGGCTCGAGCGCAACCGGTGCCAGTGGCAGCCATGCGTACCCGAACGCCGGGTCCTACGTGGCGACCGTGACGGTTTGGGACTACTCCGGGAATTCCGCGAGCGCCACGCGAACGGTCACCGTGCGAGATACGCAAGCCCCCGTCCCGCGTGGGGGCGGGGACCGGACGGTCGATGAGGGCCAGCCGCTCTTCTTCGATGCATCCGCCTCGACGGACAACGTCGAGGTGACCGGCTACGCCTGGAACTTCGGAGACAATGCGACCGCGACGACTCCGACCGCGACCCATGTGTACGCACGCCCCGGTACGTACTCGGCGAGCCTGACCGTGACAGATGCTGCCGGGAACTCGGCGACGTCGACGTTCACGGTGGCCGTGCGGACCGTGTCGCCGAAATCCAACGAGCTGCTGGGGATGATTCAGGTCTTGGACATCCTCGTGGCAATCCTCGCTGTCGCCCTGGCGGTCTTGGGTTGGATGTACTTCGGGCTGCGCCGCCGCGAACGGCAACCGCCGGCGACGCCGACGTCCGTGCGGCCTCCCGCTCCATCGCCGGCGCAGGCACCGAAGGAGCCGGACCCGCTCGACATGACCTTCCCGCCCGGCCCACCGAGGAGCCCGTAGGGCAGGTGCGAAGGCGGACCGCCCGGTCCGCCCCGATCTCCTTTCCTTCTTTGCCTAGTCTTCGTACTGGACCAGAGAGTAGACGTTGTCGTCCGGATCGAAGAACCGGGCCATGATCCCGCCCCAAGCCTGCGCCTCGGCCTTCTCCTTGAACCGGACGCCCTTCGCGAGGAGCTGCTCCTGTAGCTTGTAGACGTCGTCCGTCGTGAAGCCGATTCCCGTCTCCTCGCCGACGTGCGCCAAGTCGGCGTCGTAGTCCGCCGGGTTGTCGTACATCTCCTTCGTCGGCGTGAAGGGCATGATGCTCGTCTCCTTCTCCGAGAAGCGGTAGTCGGTGAAGCCCTCCTCACCAGGAACGCGGTGGGACTTCAAGCCGAGCGCCTTCTTGAAGAACTCGCCGGTCTTCTTCGAGTCCTTCGAGACGACGGTGACGAAGGTGAGGGCGGACACGCCCTTGCGGCGGACCTTCGGCTTCGCGGGTTGCGCGAGGAACAGCACGTTCCCGTCCGGATCCGTGAAGCGTCCGAACGTCCCGTCTTCCCGCTCGATCTCGGCCTTGACGCCCTTCTTCTTCAAATCCGCCACGGTGCCCTTCAGGTCGTTCGTCAGGAATCCGATGCCCGTGATCCCGCCGATCATCTTGAGCCGGGACTCGTACACGTCCTGGCCCCAGTCCGGCGTGGGCTGCCACGGCGTGAGGGCCGCGTCCTTCCCGCCCTTCGTCGCTCCGAGTGCTAGATAGCCCCACTTCGGCATCGAAGACCGCACCTTGAGCCCGATCTTCTTCGTGTAAAACGCTCGCGCCGCCTTCAAGTCCTTCACGTAGATTTCCAAGTCTGTCAACTGCAGCTTCGCCATCGGAAAATACCCGCCTCGGCCCGTATCGCATTCGCGCCGGATAAAGGAGTCGAAAATCACGCGAACGTGACGACGCAGTCTTCCGGTCGCTTGTCCTCCCGCAGCCGGGAGAACGAGGGCGCACGCATGTGACGGTCCTTCGAGAACTCGAGGAAATGCGCCTCGACGACGATCTCCGGCTTCGTCCAGAAGCCGACATGGGCATCGATCTCCGGGACCTCGGGGAACGGACACGCGTCTTGCCGCAACGCGACGAGCCGTTCGAACAGCGTCCGTCGCAACTTTTCGGAGAAGCCGGTCCCGACACGGCCGACGTGGAACAGCGCGCCCTCGAAGTACGCCCCCAAGATCAGCGACCCGAACGTGTCTTCGCGCTCGCCTTCGCCGGCCGTGATCCCGCAAATGATGCAGTCCAGCGTC
>VBME01000209.1 GCA_005878995.1 Methanobacteriota archaeon
GGTCGGGATCGCGCTCTTCTTCCGATCGGGGCCGTGGGACATCGTCCTCGATCTCGCGGTGTTCACCTTGTTCTTCCTGAGCGCCGTGGCGTATGCGGAGATCGCGAAGCGGCCGTTGATGCGTTCGTTCGGTGCGGACGGGTTGAAGCTCTTGCGGTCCACGCTCGACCAATACTCGGAGCAGGAGGAAGCAGGGATCAAGGAGCTCGAGGCGTTCTTCGATTCGATCAGCGTGCGGGCCCGCGTCCGGGTTGGCGGCGTCGCGTTTCGCGGTCCGAAAGGAATCAAGGCGCTCTTCCTCGCACCGACGG
>VBME01000210.1 GCA_005878995.1 Methanobacteriota archaeon
CCGAAGGTCGGCCGCGCATCTCGGGCCTCGTTCGGTCGGGCGAGCGCTCTCGCCCAGGCGTTCGGGGACGTCGTGCTGATCGTCGCCTCCTTCGCCCCGAACCCGACGGACGACATCGACAGCGCGACGGGCCACGCCGCAGTCCAGGAAGCGCGCTTGGCCGGCGCGGGTGACGCGGTCTTCGTGGACGCCCACAATTGCCATGAGCCCGGGGTCGGCCTTACGCTGTTCGGGAGCGAGCGGAGCCATGAGATCATCGAGGCTGCCAAGGCCGCAACCCAGGCTGCGCTGAAGGCGCCGAAAGACCGGATCCAGGTGGGCTACGCGGCGCGACGGGGCTTCGCGACGCCGGACCAAGGGATTGGGGCCCGCGGCATCGAGGCGCTTGTCGTCGAGACGGGCGGCCAGCGGACCGCGTACATCCTCTTCGACGGGAACAACATGGTCCCCGGCATCCGCGATGCGATCCGCGCGAGGGTCGCGGGGCTCGTCCAGGAGTCGGAGGCGATGACGACGGACAACCACTCCGTGAACCTGACGATGGACGGGTTCAACGCGGTCGGCGCGGCCCTCGACCAGGAGACGATCCTGACCCAGGCGGAGGGCGCGGTCCGGGAGGCGATTGCGAACCTCGAAGACGCCGAGGCCGCGGCGTTCGCGGTCGAGATCCCGAACTTCCGGATCTTTGGGCCGCAATCCGCTTCTCGCCTGACGACGTCGATCAACTCGACGATGGCCGTCCTGCGACCCGCCCTCTACGTCACCCTGAGTGGGGCGATCGCCCTCGGCGCCCTCGTGATCGTCCTGTTCTAGCACCAGTCCCGGAAGGCTGTCTGAGATTGCGGCCCGGCCGCCCATCGAGGAGACCCGGTGCTGGCTTCTGCACCAAGGTCTGACTTCCGTCCATTTGGTCGGAAATGACTGCGACTCGGCGTTTCCGTCCAAAGAGTCCGAAACGGCTACACGAGATCGAGGAACCACCGGTGGATGCGCAGATCGCCGCTGAGTTCCGGATGGAACGCGGACGCGATCAAGTGGCCTTGTCGCGCGAGGACGATCCGATCCTGGTGACGGGCGAGCGGCGTGCACTCGCCCCAGGTGCGCAGGATGGCGGGGGCCCGAATGAAGACGCAGTGGAACGGCGCGTCGAGGCCATCGACGACGAGGTCCGCCTCGAACGACTCCCGCTGCCGCCCGAACGCGTTGCGGTCGACCGCCATGTCCATGAGGCCGAGCAGCTTCGTCTTCGTTTTGTCGGCCTGGATCCCCGCGTCCTTCGAGAGGAGGATGCAGCCCGCGCACGTGCCCATGATCGGCATCGCCTCTTCGGTCGCCCGTCGGACGATCTCGTCGAACAGGCCGAGCTTCACGAGGAGCTTGGAGATCGTGGTGCTCTCGCCGCCCGGGATCGTGAGGCCGTCGACGCGCGCGAGGTCCTCCCGCCGGCGCACCGCGATCGCCTCGCCGGTTTTGCCGTACGTCTTGAGGGCGCGGGCCACCGCGTCGACGTGTTCGCTGACGTCGCCTTGGACGCCGATGACCCCGATTCGCATCGGGTCGACCTACCGCGGCGCGCGATAAAAGGATGGCGCACGGGCCGTCTAACTGTTCTCTGGATCCGAGTCTCGGTTGCTCCGGAACAGTTCCTGAATGATCCTCGCGAACGTCTGAGAATCCAGCAGCCCGAGCCTCGCGCTCGCGACGTTGCTGAGCACCACGTCGTCCCCGACGTGGGGTGACTCCCGAGGTCGCAGCACGAGGTCGCCCTCCGGGAACACGGCCTCGCCCATCGGCGATTGCTGCAGAGCGTCCGGGTGGCGTTCGTCGAGCGGCACGACCTCGAAGAATCGGTCGAAGAGGAAGGGTCGGCGGACGCGGCCGATGACGGTCACGCGGACTCGGTCGAGCTCCGGATCGAGCGAGGTGTTCTTCTCAAGCGCCTCGCGGTTGATGCCGACTTGGAAGAGGCCGAGCTCCGGAGAAAAGCCGCCGAACGGCGTCACGTACCAGTGCCGCAACGTCTCCACGGGATAGGCGGGCGCAGGTTCGCCCGCGAGACCGGGCTTCCATCGCACGATGGAAAAAGTGCCGAGGCAGGTATTTGTATTCTAAGTCTCAGGAATCCGAAGTGAGAGTACAACCCCGCGGTTTCACGTCGATTGTCTCCGATTCTCGATACCCTTATCTATAACACAGTTTTACGCACAAACGAGTGTGGCTTCACGGCCATCGGATTCGTTCTGATCGACATCGAACCGACGCGGGAAAAGGAAGTCTACGAGAAGCTGTTGAAGATCGATCACATCGTCGAACTGTACCCGCTGTTCGGCGAGTACGACCTGATCGCCAAGGTCGAGGCGGATTCCTACGACGCGATCGGAAAGTTGGTCGTGTCGAAGATCCGCTCGGTCGAAGGCGTGAAGGCGACCAAGACGCTGGCCCGGGTGTCCTTCTAGTCACCGGGCGCGGGCCCGGCTCAGGAGGGTCCGGATTCGACGATCGAGCTCGTCGCGCGCTCTCAAGTGATACGCGAGGAGGAGCGCCGCCGCGTGATCAATTGTCCGGGTCTGCCCCGCGGGGCCGACGTACGTCCACCGTCGTCGCCTTCGATTGTCCTGGCTCCGATACTCCCAGAAATACAGGTAGGTCCGGCCGCGGATCCGTTTCGCCGCAAGCCCGCAGCCCACCTGCGTGTTACCACCATTTAGTGGTAACGGCGCGCAGCAGCGTCCAGTTGCCGCGTGCAGGTATACTCCATGCAGCGGCGCCTGCCGAGGACCCTTGGTTACCACTGAATAGGGTTAACCACCGTGGATGAGGCCCGTGCGACGCATCCCTGCTCGTGAGGAACGATCGGCTACTCTTCCATCTTGGGCTCGTACACCGCGATCGCCTCGATGGCGACCTTCAGGCCGGGATTCGCGATCCCGAGCTTGGCGGGGGACCGCGCGGGCGGCTCCTCCGGGAAGAACTCCTTGTAGGCCTCGTTCATCGCCTGGAAATCCGCAGGGTCCACGAGGAAGACCGTCGTCTTGACGACCGACGTCAGGGTGAGGCCGAGTTCCTCGAGGATCGACGCGATGTTCGTCAGACATTGTCGGGTCTGGCCCGCGACGTCGGGCGCTGCCCACTCGCCGGTTTTCCCGCCCGGCCGAATCGGAGCCTGTGCGGAGATGAAGACGAGCCCGTTCGCGACGACGCAGTGGGAGTACGGACCGAGCGGCTTCGGGTGATTCGGGAGATCCGGGACCGCCTTCACGATCGTTCCACGTCGGCAACGTAGGGGCGACCAAAAACGTTTCCGCCCCGGGAGGCGGACGATTCCCTCCGAGTTCTCCAGGCTCTATACATGCAAGAGCTTATTACATCCCGACGGCGTTCTCGGGGGAACTTCGAGCACCTGAAGTGCCCCGTAGGGGGATTCCGGATGGCCAAGAACGACCTCGTCTTCCGCATTGGCGGCGCCGCCGGAGATGGCGTGTCATCGACCGCCGAGAGCTTCGCGAAGATGTCCGCGCGGAGCGGGCTCCACACCTGGACGTATTCGTCCTATCAGAGCGTCATCCGCGGCGGCCACGTCTGGACCCAGATCCGCGGCAGCCTCGGTCCCGTGCTCTCCCATGGCGTCGACCCGGACGTCGTCGTCGCGCTGAACCAGCAGTCGATGGACGTCCACCAGGGGGACGTGGTCGAGGGCGGTGCGATCGTGTACGACACCGACGGCACGAAGCCGGATCCGGCGAAGCTGCGGCGAAACGTACGGCTCATCGGCATCCCGCTGCGGAAGAAGGCCCAGACCCTCTCCCCGAACGCGCTGATGCGGAACACGGTCGCCCTCGGCGCCGTCGTCAAGTTGTTCGACATCGACTTCCGACACGTCGAGAGCGCCTTCAAAGACATCTGGGGGGACAAGAAGCCGGAGATCGTGCAGCAGAACATCGCCGCCGCGAAGCTCGGCGCGGAGGCCGTTGGCCAGATGGGCGGCTCCCTGAACCTCGGATTGCCGTACAGCAACGAGGCGAAATACCTGATGACGGGCAACGAGGCGATCTGCCTGGGTGCCCTCGCCGCGGGCGTCAAGTTCCTCGCGCAATACCCGATGACGCCGGCCTCGTCGATCCTCCACTGGATGGCGTCCCACGGGCCGAAGTACGGCGTCGTCGTGAAGCAGGTCGAGGACGAACTCGCGGCGATGAACATGACGGTGGGCGCCGGCTTTGCCGGAGTCCGCGCGATGACGGCGACGTCCGGGGGCGGGTTCTGCTTGATGGTCGAAGCGATCGGCCAAGCCGGGATGACGGAGACGCCCCTCGTCGCGGTCCTCGTGCAGCGGAGCGGGCCGTCGACCGGGCTGCCGACGAAGACGGAACAAGGGGACCTCAACCTCGCGCTCGGCGCCGGACAAGGCGATTGGCCGCGGGCGATCCTGGCGCCGCGGAATCCGGAGGAATGTTTCCGCCAGACGGCGCAGGCGTTCAACCTCGCGGAAATCT
>VBME01000064.1 GCA_005878995.1 Methanobacteriota archaeon
ACCTTCACAATCACACGCAGTACTCGCCGGACTCCCGAGTCGACCCCGGCCGACTCGTCGCGGTCGCCCAGCGGATGGGCCTCGCGGGAGTCGCGATCACGGACCACAACGCGGTCGGTGGAATCCGGGTGGCGGAGGCGGCGGCGAGCGGCGGCTTCCTCGTGATCCCCGCGATCGAAGTCTCGACGGAGGCCGGCCACGTCCTCGGGTACGGAGTCCGCGATCTCGTCCCGCGGGACCTTTCCGTCGCGGAGACCGCCGAACGGATCGTGGCGCTCGGCGGCGTCCCCGTCGCGGCCCACCCGTTCCGATTTTGGTCCGGACTCGGCCCTGCCGCCGTGGGGCAGGCAGCCTTCCCCGCGTACGAGACGTGTAACGGTCGCACCCTGCGACGCGGCAACGTACGAGCCCGCGCGTTGGCCCGCAAGCGGAAGGTCGGTGAGACCGGAGGGAGCGACAGCCACTTCCTCGACGAGGTCGCGAGGGCCACGACCGCGATCGACGTGGGCGCCCTCGGCGTGGACGACGTCCTCCAAGTGCTTGGTCAGGGGCGGACCGCCGCCCAAGGGATCGATCGCGGGGCGGCCGCGACCGTCCGATACGTCACGAAATGCGTGGGCCAGTGGTTCCTCCGCGGGATGCGAAGGATCTAGCTCACAGGTGTTCCTCAATCCGTGGGATGTACTTCTCGACGGCGTTCTTCATCTTCAGCGGATCCGCGGTCGTCGGGAGTCGCAACACGAGCAGGGCCTTCCGGCCTCCGTGGATGATCAGGTACTTGTTCGACTTGCAGTGGATCACGACCGACTCGAGCGAATCTTTCGCCTCGGACGTCACGGTCTCCGCCGACCCCACGAGGACCGCGAACATGGATCCGAAGGTGTCCACGTGCACACCGCGCGGGAAGCTGCCCGCGAGGTACGTCCCCGCGAGCGAGACGAGCATCGCTTCTTGGACGCCTTCGTTTTGCTCGATCTCGCGAAGCAGGGTCTCGAGACCGGTCGTGTCGACCATCGCGTTCGCTCCGAACCGGCCCACATGGACCGGCCGCGGGATTAAACCTTTACGACGTGAATCTCAGGGGGAAAACCGTTCACAATCCGCGCAGCAGCTCGTGCATTGCCAAGGCGACGTCGACGGCCTCCGCACCCTTGTCCACGCGGGCCATCGCTTGCTCGTCCGTCATCCCGGGGCCCGTGATTCCGAGGCCCACCGGTTTCCGCGTGTCCCGTTGGACGTCGAGGAGCGCCTTCGGCACGGCGGCCATGAGCGCCTCGTCGTGCGACGTCTCGCCCTTGATCACTGCGCCAATCGCGACGGCCGCGTCGACGTCGGCGCGTTCGAGGAGTCTTCGTACCGCGAGGGGGATTTCGAACGTTCCGGGCACGCGGACCACGGACGTGACGCGAATCCCGCGCTCCTTGGCCCGCGCGAGCGCTCGCTCGACCATGACGTCCGTCACCTCGCGGTTGAACTCCGCCGCGACGATCGCGAGCCTCATGACCGCGTCACCTTGAGCGGTCCCGCATCCTCGAATCCCTCCCGCTGACCGGTCCCCGCCCTCGCGCGAATCGCCTCGGGCCGGAAGAGGAGGTCGTACGCGTTCACCGCGTGCTCCCGCGTCCGCCGGTCGAACAACCCCGCGAGCTCGATCTCGTCCGCCGCTTCCTCCTCATGGACCATGACGCCGAGGATGTGCCGCCCGACCGCGGCCTGCACCGCTTGGAGACCAAAGTCCGCGGCGAGGGCGCAGTCCTTGTCGACCGGCTGCCGTCCGACCATGCCGAGCGCGAGCACGAGGTCGCACCCGCGGTCGAACAGGATCCTCGCGCCCGCGGCGAGATCCTTGATCCCAGGGACCGTGTACCGCTCGACCGTGAAGCCCCCGCCCTGTTTCCGCAACTCGTCGATCGCGGCGGATGCCATGTCGTAACGGGAGAAGGACGTGTCGACGATCCCGATCCGCTTCAGGCGTTTCGCTTTCGTCGGCGAGAGGGAGGATGATCCACGGCCCCGCGAGGCTTTGCGCGTTCGACCTCGCTGAGCCGCTCTTGGAGCGCGAGCCATTCGGCCACCTTCCTCACGATCTTGCGGGTGCCGACCAGGTCACCTTCGAACCGCGGGAGCCGGACGACCTTCGTAGCGAGGCCACGCTTGCGGCATTCCTCCAGGATCCGCTCCTCGCTATGGACCTGATCGTACCCGATCGCGATGATATCCGGGCGGATCTCTTCGAGGATGTCGTAGATGTTGCCTTCATGGCCGAGGACCGCACGGTCGACCGGCTTGAGCGCCTCGACCATCTGGAAGCGGGCGGACTCCGGCATGATCGGCTCGTGCTTGAACTTCCGCGCGGTGCTGTCGCGCGCGACGACGACCCACAGCTCGTCGCCGAGCTTCCGCGCCTCGCGGAGAAAGTACACATGACCGGGATGGAGGAGATCGAAGACCCCCGTCGCCATTACGCGGACCACGAACGCCACGCTCGGACGATGTCCTGCCCTTCCAGGAACACGAGATTCCTCGCCCGAGCATATGCCTTTGCATCTTCCTTCGAGACGGCCTGTCCGTCGTCCGCCATCATCTCGCAAATCGTCGCGGTCGGCGCGAGGCCGGCCATGATCATGAGCGCCGTCGTGAGCTCCGTGTGACCGCGTCGTTCGGCGAGGAGCGGTTCCGCGGCGTTCAGGAGCGGCACGTGGCCCGGAGAACGAAACTCGTTGGCGAAGACGTCGGCGGCCCAGCCGTTCTCCCGCTTCGTGGCCTCCTTCGCGATTCCGGCCAGACGGGAAATCGTCTTCGCACGGTCGATGTCCGTCACGCCGGTGAACGTGTCGCGGTGGTTCACGGAAATCGAGAAGGCGCTGTGTCGGTCATATTTGATGTCCTCCGTCGAAAGGGCAGCGAGGACGGGGTACGCGCGGGTCGCCCGCCGAAGGACGTCGGCCATGAACGGCAGGCCGATGCGCGCCCGGACTTCGCCGGACAGGGTCATGCAGATGAGTCCGCCGGCCTCTTTGCGGAGGGTTCGGATCGAAGCCGGCGATACGAACTCGCTCGCGATCGTGAGGTCCGTTTCGGCCTCCCGGCCATCGCCGTCGTAGACGAGGATGAACGCTCCAGCCCGCAGCGCCTCGATGGCGCGTTGGAGATCCACGGCCGTTTGCAGCCCGGCAGTATATATCAAGATTATTGTAAGAACCAACTTCTTGGTTTCCAGCTCGGAGGACGGAGTCCTTATTTCGGCCGGTCCCATGCCGTCCGGGATGCTCGACGCGCGGGCCGTCGCACGGGTCGACCCGGGAGGGATGCGAGACATCATCGCGTCACTTCCCGACCAGATTTCCGCGGCGGCGATCTGGGCCGAGGGCAGGGCCCGGGCGCCAATCGCCGAGGCCCAACGCGTCTTCCTGATCGGGATGGGCGGCTCCGCGATTGCGGGGGATGTCTTCGCCGCTTGGGTGGCGGACCGTTGCAAAGTGCCCATCCAGGTCGTCCGGGACTACCGGCTTCCGTCGTACGCCCGTCCGGAAGACCTCCTCGTCGCCGTGTCGTATTCCGGCAACACGGAAGAGACGCTCGGGGCGACGGCCGAGGGCATCAAACTGGGGTGCCGGGTCATCGCAATCACCTCCGGGGGCCGTCTTGGAGACCTTGCACGCGGAGGCGGATGGCCCGTCTTCGAGGTGCCCGCGGGGTTGCCGCCCCGGGGCGCGTTCGGTCACCTCTTCGGAATCCTGTCGACGATCGGAAGCGGATGGACGTACGGAGATTTGAGAGGTGACGTGGAACAAGCCGTCGCCCACTTGAACGAACTGAGGACACGCCTCCGTCCGGAGAGCGGCCTTCGCTTGAACCGGGCGAAAGCCCTCGCGCTCCGCCTCAAGACCACGGTCCCGATCCTCTATGCGGCGCCTCCCTTCACTGCGGTCGCGAGACGCTGGCAGACGCAGCTGAACGAGAACGCGAAGGTCCTCGCCTTCTCCTCGACCTTTCCGGAGGCGGACCATAACGAGCTCGTCGGCTGGGTCGAGGACCCGCGGGCTCGGTCGTACCGCCCGATCATTCTCCGAGACGCCGACGAGCCACCCGAGTTGAAACGGCAACTCGACATCACGACATCCTTGATGTCGAAGCGGACGAAGGTCGAGGAAGTCCGCGACGATGGCCCGTCCCTCCTGAGTCGAATGCTCGGCACACTGTATCTGGGAGACTACGTCAGCCTCTACCTCGCGGCCCTCCGAGGCGTGGATCCGTTGCCGCTGAAACCGATTGAAACCCTGAAGGCCAAACTCGCCGCGGCGCGCCGAAAGAGCTGAACGCCGGGGGGGAGATTTGAACTCCCGAGGTCTTTCGACCACGGCGTGGCTGGCGGCGGCATTCCGCCGACTCCAGCGCCGCGCCCTACCGGGCTAGGCGACCCCGGCTTCGGAAACCCACAAGTAGTCCGATTCTTAGGAGTTTTGGTCGCCGGCCACCGGAGCAGGCGACCTCGGCACCCACCACCCGCGCGCCTGGCTCACGCGTCTTAGAACTTCTCAACGCGGATCGAACTCGACGAGTTCACACCTACCTGACGGACGGGCCACCCTGCCTCTTCAGATGCCCCCGAGGTCCCGCGCGCCTGCCGCTTGTGAAGCAGCGAACGAGCGTGCGAAGGCCACGCGTTCACGTCCGGACGGATGGCTATAGAACAGCCACTTCTCCCAACGGCTCGGGATCGCAACGCCGAGGTTGCGGTCGTGGAGACGGACCATCGCCGCCGCGAAGGCGTTTGGATTTCGTGTCAGCTCGAGGGAGAATCGATCCGCCCGGGCCTCCCGGATCCGGGACCACCATAACTCCACCGGACGAAACGGGAGGGCCACGAGACTGAAGAGGACGGCAACGAGCGGGAGTCCCGCCACGTCCGCGATTGACACAATCCCGAAGGAGGAATGCGAAATGGCGTACAGCCAGGCGGTGAGCGCAACGATCACGAGCGAGGATAGGGAGCCAACGAGGAACCCCCGAATCGGATCGAGGTAGCTCTGATGCGCGAGTTCGTGAGCTAGGACCGAGTCCACCTCGTCGACTTGGAAGGCGCGCAGCAGCGTGTCGGTCACGATGATCCTCCGCGTTCGGCCGAATCCCATCACCGCGGCATTCGATCTCCGCGTCTTCGAGGACGCTTGCAGTTCGAACACACCAAGCACCGGCACGTGGGCGCGAGTGGCGAGCGCCACGAAGCGGTTCCGCAGGCGCTCATCTTGGAGTGGGCGGAATCGGAAGAAGAGCGGGACGAATACGATGGGCGCGAGGAACCCGAGGACCGCAGAGACCGCGGTGCCAAGGACCCATCCGACGAGCCACCACCAAGGCGACGTCGCGAGGAGCCAAAGGAGCACGCCTCCGACGACGATCGTCGACCCGAGGCCGAGGGCCAACGACTTCCCGAGATCTTTCATCCATCCCGCGAACGTCTGCGTCGAGAGGCCGATCGCATGCTCCCACCGGAATCCGCCGACATAACTGAAGGGGACCTCCGCCCCGGCGAAGACGCCGAACAACACCGCGAGGAACGTCACGACGGAAGCCCATCCGGGCCAACCGAGGGACAGGATGAGGTCCCGGCATGCGGCCGCCCCGCCGAACACGAGGATGCCCGCGATCACACCGAAGCTCGCGGTGCGGACCGCGCCCAACCGCAAGCGCTTCGACCGGAGGCGGCGCGCGACCGCCTGTCGCTCCTCGTCGAACCCCCAGGCGTCCACGCCCATTCGATCACTTCCAGAGCTTCGGATACGTGCCCGGATTCATGAGGACGCGGACCGTGTCCGCCGCGACACCCGACTTCGCGACGACGATTCCGTCCGTCGTCATGAGGGCCTTCGCGAGCGCCACCCCCTCGCCTTTTCCCGTGAAGACGCCAACGAGGTCGCCGGACCGAATGTGAGCGGAGAGCTTCGCAACGCCCGGGACCGCGAGGTTCGCCCCGTGACAGATCGCATCGACCGCGGTGTCTTTGACGACCATCCGCGGCAGATGACGAAGGAGATCTTCGATCGGCCGGAGAAGCGACCGAATCGGGGCTTCGTCCCCGTCTTCCTTCCAGTACGCAATCGCGTCGCGGAACGCATTGAGCGGATGGGCATCCGCTTCCCCGAAAGTCGCCGTGCGCGTTCGACGGAGGTCGACGAGGTTCCCGCCCACGCCGAGCGCGTCGCCGATGTCCGCAGCGAGCGTCCGTACATAGGTCCCGGATTCACATCGGACGCGAAACAGGATGGTTCGCCCGTCGACCTCGATCGGCTCGAGCTCGTACACGATCCGCGTGCGCTGCTCGCGCTTCACGGCTGAACGAACCGGCGGGATCTGGTAAATCGCCCCGACGAACCGCGCCATCATCGAACGGACGCGTCGCTCCTCGACGTCCTGGTGGAGCTGCATCACGCCGACGTACTCCTTGTCCCCCGCGAGGACGGCTTCGACGGCCCGGGTCGCGTCCGCCAACGCGACGGGAAGCACCCCAGTCACGCGGGGATCGAGGGTCCCCGAGTGGCCCGCCTTCGGGACGGCGAACATGTCGCGGACCCAGGCGCTCACCTGATGGGAGGTCGGCCCCGCGGGCTTGTCGACGATCGCGACCCCGAGGCGGATCCGTTCCCCGATTGACCGCTCCTCCGGCCTCGTCCCATGCTTCGAATCCGGCACCTCGTGGAGGACGACGAGGTCGGTCATCCCCCCACCCGCGCGCCAATCATCGCCACGATCGCGTCCGGCGTCCGGTTTCGGGAATCGATGACGAGGTCGAAAATCCCGGTGTCGCGAACATCGATGCCGTAAATCGCCTGGTACCGGACCCGCTCCGACTTCTCGCGCGCGACGATCTCCCGCCTCGCCTCCTCGACGCTCTTCTTCTCGCGCCGGGAAATCCGCTCCGCGCGCAGGTCAAGGGGTGCATCGATGAGGACCTTGATGCACGGGACCCGTTCCTTTGACAGGAGATGCGCCTGAATCCGTCCATCGACGACGACGTTCGCGCCCGCGGCGTCGTACTTCCGAATCTCGGCGAGGATCGCCGCGTCGAGCGCCCGGTCAACCGTGGGATCCTTCTCCGCGGCGCGACCGAACGCCTCGAGGCTCATCCCGCGCTCCTTCGCCATCGCCCGGAACTTCGTGCCTGCGGAAACGAGGACGTACGCCCGGGCGTCGGCCCACCGCTCGGCGACGGTCGTCTTGCCGCTGCCGGGTGGTCCTCCGATCACGAGGATCATCCGGGTCCCTCAGACGGTCTCGTCCGGCTCCGCCCGGAGCGGGACGCCCATCGCCTGGAGGCGCCGCCTGAAGCGGACGTATCGTAAGATGCGGGTGACGATTTGCCCGAAGGGAATCGCGAGGAGGGAGTACAGGAGCAGCCAAGTCGGCATGAGGACCACGAACAAGGGCAGGAACACGTGGGTGGACCAAGGGACCGTGATCCACTGGTTTCCGTGGTCCAGGAGCACGGTATCGACGAAGAGGCGCAACCAGACGATCATCACGATGAAGAAGAACATCGTCCAGGCGGTGGCCTTGTACGGGCTCGTCATCATCTCCATCTGATCTTTTGCGAACCCTTTCTGGGCTTCCATGAGCATCTGGACCCTCGTCTGCTGGCCTTTTCGCATGGCCTCCATCCGCTCGCGGGACCACGCTCGGATGACCCGCTGCGTCCGGGCCATTTTCACCCAGTTCGTGTAGTGGTCCCGAAGCACGGAGCCGATCGTCGTCGTCGCAAGCCCTAGGAGCAGAATCGTCAGGACGGGCAGCGCGCCGCCGAACCCGAAGACGGGGTAGAGCACGGAGCCCGCGAGCATCGCAAACGACGTCCCGACCTGTTGGTCGATGATGGCGTACAGGGCCAGCAGGAACAGGAAAATCATCAGGAATCGCTCGAGGCTCTGGCGGTTGAACGCGAGGCCCGGGCGGGTCGGCGCGGCGGGCTCCCCGCCTTCTGCGGAGCCCGAGTCTTCGGCCACGAGGTCGCCAATAAGCCTGCCGATATAAGGATTTGCGGCGGTGTTATCGGGAGAGAATTCAGCGGCTCTCCGCGGCCGAGGGCGTCGTGCCGAGCGCGGATTGAATCTTGCCCGCGAGATCCTCGTACCGCTCCGACAGGGACTTCTCCTGCTTCTGGATCGACTTCACGCGGATCGTGAGGGTTTCCTTGTGCTCCTCGAGCTCCTTCTTCAGCGCCTCGCGATCGTCTTGCCGGACGAGGAGCATTCCGATGCTCTTGTAGATCGGCGTCTCGCCCGAGATCTTCCCGAGCTCCTCGAGGGTCCCCTCGATCTCCCGCAACTTCGCCTCGAGCTGGACGCGCTGGGTCCCGAGGACCTGGAGTTGGTTTTGCAGCTGCTGATACTGCGCGATCTGGTTCTGGAGTTGCGGCGAGATGTCTTTCACCGTTTCACTTCCCGGCCTACGCGCACGGCCACGTCGGCCCATCGCAGGTACGAGTTCACTGCGGCCCTCAGGGCGCTCGTGTCGTCCGCCGCGATCCCGAGCGTCAGCCGATTCCGACGAGCAAGCATCGAGACGCGGGCCTTCGGCACATCGCGTCCGGTCTCCGGCCGCAACGCCTCATAGACCATCGCCGCATCGGGCCCATCGAACGTGATCGTGGCGCGTCGCATCGTCACAGCGCCTTGACGACTTTTTTGACGTTCGGCCGCTCTTTGTAGAACATCTTCGAGCCGCATCGCTCACACTGAATTCCAACGGTGTTGATGTTCGCCCGGATGGGCTCGAGGCACTTCGCGCACTTGTACATCTCAGGCCTCTTTCTCCTTCGGCTCGGGTTTCTCAACAGCCTCGGCGACCTCGCGTTTGAACGACGTCGTGACGATCGGACGGTACGCGCCTCCCGCGAAGACGTAGCCGCAGCGCCGGCATTCCCACACGCCGGTGGAACGACGCAGAACGGAGACCGCCGCGCACCGCGGGCATGCGTGCCGGTGCTTCAGGCCTTCCTCGATTTCTTGGACCCGTCGGCGGATGCGCACTCCATAGCGCGGGCCGAATCGGGCGACGATGCCTGCCTTTCGCGTGCGACGGGCCACAGAAGACCTCAGGACGATTGAAGCAAGGGACGGATGCGCCGCCCGACTCGCTGGGCGGTCTCGATAATCCCCTTCACTTCGTCGTAAGAGAAGGTTCCACTTAAGCCTTTTTGCATCGCACGGATGTCTCCGTTCTCATCCGTGGTCACGGTGAGCCGGGCGTCCGCCATCCGCTCTTCGTCGAGGCTTGGGTCGACCAAGAGTCGGTCCTTGATCTTCGCCGTCGTGACGCTCACCGGCCAGTGCTCGACCGGAAGCGGGAAGTCGTCCCCGAGCCCCTGGTTCTTTGCGGGTGCAACCGTCGACGCGAGGGCCGCCACGGCGGCGTACGAGCACGCGTCGAACAGATTCCCGTCGTAGTCGAGGACATGGATGTCGATGAAGAGGATCCAGACCTTCTCCTTCGGGGTGATGCAGAGCTTCTCCATGTTCACCATCTTCGACTCGCGAATCCCGCGGTCCACGACCCGCGCGAGTTCGATTGCTTCAGGTCGCGGCGGTCCCGCCTCGAAGGTCGGGCTCGCCATCGGAATGAGCTCGACGCTCGTCGAGAGGACCCCGGTGTTCGGGGTGTCGGGATACGGTTCGCCGACGGACATCTTGATGCCGACCAAGACATCCGTGTTGCCGAGCTTCACGCGGGCGCTCCCTTCCGCCGTCTTGACGAACGCCCGCTCGAGGCTCACCTTCCGCGGCTCGTCGAGAGCTCGGCCGTCCAGTCGCTGCCCCGTCGACGCAAGGCGGTAGACGTGAGCCCGCATGAGCTCGGACACGATCTCCTCGCTCATCAGATCCCCTCCGGACCGAAGTCGTCTTCGGACGGCAGCCGTCCCTCCGGCTGCATGGGCGACTGGACGGGCGGAGATTCCTTCAGGATGTCTTCAAGGGTGACGGAGTATCGTCGGCGGAGTGCGTCGCGCTGCAGGTCGTAAATCCGCCGAGCCGCGTCGATCGAGAGATCCATGGCCTTCTCGAACTCATCGGACGTGAGGTGCCCGTCCATCTGGAGCAGCACGATCTCCCCCGTGCGCGGGACGACCGCCGTGGGACAGTCCGCGTCCCCAAAGTTGTCCTCGTCCTTGTTCAGGTCGAGGCACACGACGCCGTCAATCTTGCCGGACGCGCACGACGCCACGAGGTCCCGCATCGGGACGCCGGCATCCGCGAGGGCCACGCTCGCCGCGGTCAAGCCCGCGCACCGAGTCCCTGCGTCCGCTTGGAGGACCTCGATGAAGATGTCGACGGACGTGCGCGGGAACTGCTCTGCGAAGACGACGGAGCTGAAGGCCTCGGAGATTACCTTCGAGATTTCGACCGAACGCCGATCGGGGCCCGGGCGTTTGCGGTCCGAGACGCTGAACGGCGCCATGTTATACCGGCACTGGACGAGCGCCCGCGCCGGATCTTGGAGGTGCCGCGGATGGGCCTCCCGCGGGCCGTATACGGCCGCGAGGACCTTGTTCCCGCCCCATTCCATGTATGCGGACCCGTCCGCCCTCCGGAGGACCCCGGCCTCGAGCCGGATCGGTCGCAATTCGTTGAACTTGCGGCCGTCGAGCCGGCGCCCGTCTGCGTCTATCAACTTCATCTGCTTCGCAAAGTGCTCGATGTCTTCCATGGAAAACCTTCCTCACGAGGGCCTCGGCTCTTTCGCCGCCCTCTCAATCAGTTCCCGTACGGCTTCGGTGAGGCCGACCGCTTGGGCCCGTTCCTCGATCAACCGGATCGCCATCGCCGCGAGCGCGGTGCTCCGGTCGTCCCCGTCCAACCAGATCCGACCGTTCTGGCCGACATAGATCTGGCAGCGGGTCAGGTCCTTGATCAGGGACACCATGCTCCCCTGCTTCCCGATCACGCGCGGCACTTTCGTCGGGGAGACCTCCATCAGGATCCCCCCGTTCAGCTTGCGCGCCTCCCGCTCCTGCATCGTGAGCTGGACCCGCTTGATCTCGTCGACGCTCAGGACGTGGCACATGATGACGTCGCCGACCTTCAGGTATCGCGCGGTGTCGCCGAACTCGACGCGCCACGGGGACTCCGTCCCGTGGAGGGGGGCGGGATAGGGAGAGTTGATGTCCAAGAGCCAGTGGGAAGGACCGATGTCGACGACCTCGCCGATCACCGCATCGCCGCGTTGCGGGAGGTAGCGGCCGCTCAGCGGAATCACGCTGACGAGGCCATCGTGCTCGTTCCGGATGCCCAATTGCGCCGCGAAAAGTTGTCCGCCTTCGCTGTACGTTCCGGGGCCCGGTTTCAGCCCGGGGCCACCGACGGCTTCGCCAGGAATGACGATCGGGCGAAGCGACCCACTGCCCTGCATTGGTTTCTCTCTCTCACGCACCGCTTCGAAACAGCGGCG
>VBME01000065.1 GCA_005878995.1 Methanobacteriota archaeon
GGCGGCCGAGCACGACGGCCGCTTCGAGGCCCACGATGATCCAGACGATGTTCCGCTCGAAAACAGGCCCTGACACGTTCATCTCATTGTAAAAGAGTAGGCGTGTCCCATCCGCGGTAAGTTCCATGGGAATCAGTGCATACTCCGGCAACCCTTCGTAAATGGGCAACGAGCGCACTTGAAGGGGAACTGCAGTCACGTTCAGGCGGAAGAAGGCCGCGCCGTTCTGGTCCGGAGCCAGCTTAGCAGGAACCTCGACGGGACCGAACTCTGCACGCGTGACGTTGAAGTCAATGAAGCGGGATGACCAACTCACGACAATCTTCCCCACCGTCACGTTCACCGGTTGATCGTTGTACAGCGAGACGACCATTTGCGCCTGGACCGGAGAGCCCAGGGACGGCGGAAGTGAGCCGAGTTGCTGCGGCGTTTCAAAGCTCACACAATACTGGAGCATGGAGGCCGTGACGCAACTTTGGGTTCCGTATGAGTCCGGGAACACCCTGTAGCTGACCCCGGGGATAACCGGCAGTGCGAGAAGGAGAACAATCCCAAGGGCGACGACCGGAGCCGCCTTCGCGCGGCCGACTTCCCATCCCTCGGCACTCTGGAAGCGCCGGTACACCAGGACCCCCAAGGCCACAAGGATCACGACGACGGCCAGCGTTGCGAGGAGGGCGGGTAGCGGGTTCTCCGCAACCAGAAGCCCCGTGCCCGTCGCGTCCAACGCCGCCATCATGGGAGAGAAATGGAGGACGCGCATGCCCAGGGAGGCGGTGTCCGGGGGCATCGCCATGACGTAATACGGAAGGAACCACGGTCCGATCACGAAGACGAGGGCGAGTCCGAATCCGACATATACCGAGGCCGTGGCCGCCCTGCGGCCGAACGAAGCCGAGAGGAAGAGCCCGAGGGCGCTGACGAAAGATGTCTCCAGGGTCGCCCAACCGGCCATGATCGCGATTTCCCCGAGCCATCCAACCCCGCCGTACAATACGACGATGGCGAGAAAGGGCACCAGAAGGAGGAGGTAGACGCCGAGCAGAAGGTGGAACGCGAGGAATTTCGCCGCATAGTAACGCGTGGCGGTGACCGGGTAGGTGAAGAGGATGCTCGCGTAGCCCGCGTCGCGATCCGAAGCGATCGAGGCCGTGGCTGGCGCGAGGATCAATATGGGCACCATGAGGAAGGCGGCGTTCAGAAAGTGGTCGATGGAAAAGCTGGCGAGAAGCCAGAAGAGGAACCCGACGAAAACGATGGATCCCACGAAGGAAATCGCACTATGAGGAGAGCCGAGCTGCCGGCGCAGATCGGCCAGGGCAAGGAACGCGGTCTGCGACACGGCCTTCATAAACAACCCCTCCATGATTCCGAGGCCGCTAACACATATATCTCAACCGATAAGACAACCACGGTTACGTCTGGTTACATCATGCGCGGAGGATGACGGTCCACCGGCTCCCTTCCGCTCTTTCTAGGAACCGTTCGACAGCGAGCGAGAGTCGGAAGGACTCCGTATAGCTTCGGCTTCGCCTGCGGCTCGTTCCAGTATGGCCCGCGTCGTGACGTACTTCAGCTTCGCCTCGAAGAGATCGTTTTCGTTGGTCGAGTTTCGGCTAGCTCGAATTTCTGCTGCAGCAGATTCACGATGAACGTGGATCGTTTGATGAGACCCCGCTGTCCCTCGATTTCATCGTACAGCCATTTCGGCAAAACAATCGTGACCCGCACCAACCGATTCGGGCGGGCGCGGTCACTCTTCAACGGGCTCCTCCTCGCGGGCACCTTTCCTCGCTTCATCCAACGCCTCCAGACGAATCTTGTCGATGGCCTCGAGCGCTCCCGTGCCGACGGATTCGAAGATGGGGATGAAGTTCAGGAGGCGCTCGGACCATCCCGCGATCATGCAGACCCGAGGCTCAGTCCCCGGGAACTGCGCGGTTCCGTAGCCTGCGAGGTCCACCGAGTATAGGTAGACGTCCGGGTTCACGTTCGCCTTGTACTGCTTCAGCTCTTCGGCGAGTGACGCACCTTTCGGCCGACCGTAATAGCGGCCGGGATCCCGCGTGTCGTAGCACTGCATGTCGCTGAAGAGCAGGATCCGGTCCACGTCCACGCGCTCCCGGGTCAGGTATCGGATCGCGAGGAAGGCGTTCGTCGCCATGCCCACATCCGTCTCTTGGAACCGACGCGTGTTCGCAAGGATGCCCGCGCTCTTGATCGTGTGGACGACCTTGAAGCCCTGCGCGAAGACAGACGTGATCGCCTTGTCGCAAATCTCTTTCGCGATCGCCTGAAGAACGTCCGCGATCTCGGCCCGCTTCACCTTCGAGCGCGCGCTGACCGGGGCCTGCATCGATCCGCTGTTGTCCGCGCTGATGAACGTCGTTCCTTTGAATTCCGGGACGTTCTCGACGCTGATCTCCAACGCGGTCTCCAGCGCTTCGAGGACCGTCGGCGTCTCCGGGCTCGGAAGGTTCTCGAGCTCTCGATAGGCGCTGAAGAACCGGTACGGGAACTGCTTGCTGTTGCGCACGGCCTTGCGATTCGTGAGGTGTTCCAGGACCGGCTCGAGGTCCACGCCCTTCTCCAAGAAGTTTCGAAGGTTTCGGAGCTTCGCCATGTACCCCATCTTCGGCAGGATGTGCTCCCAGTTCTCCTTCGTGCTGCCGTGGACGGAGATGTATGTCTCCCACGTCTCCGGGATCGGGAGTTCGCGCTCCCGCAGAAGGCGGTAGATCTCGCTTCGCTCCGGCGTCTTCGGCTTTGGATGGACGATCTTGAGGACGTCTTTCAGCTTCACCTCACCGTCGCGGTCATACTTCGCCAGCTGGTACGCATCGAAGTTCTCGAACGCCTCGGCGAGTCCTCGCTTCAGCGGGTTGCTCAGCATGCCCTTCTCGGCCTGATCGCCGATGTCACCGAAGAGGCGCTTCCAGTAGGCGATTGCCTCCGTCAGCTCGTCCGGACGCTGCACGATGTGCGGAGCGTACCGGCGGACGAACTGCTTGCTTTCGTGGCGGCAAGCTTCGACGAGCAGCACCACCGGGATCGTGCGAAGATGCAAATCGCGACGGCAATGGACCGCCAGCTTCAGGATGAATTCCGGATCGCCCTTCGCGACCGTGCCGATGAGCTGAAGCAGCGCCCGGTCCCCTTCCGCGTTCGGCTCGTAGAACTTCGGCTCGCCCACGAGGGCCGTCGCGACCCGCGTGTAGAGCTCCATCTTCGGCGTCATCGTGAACGCGATGCCGCCTTCGTAGTTCACCGTTCGATCGCTTCGGCTGAACAAGCCGAACCGGCGCGCCTTGCGGTTGATTTTCGCCATTCTTGGCATCCCCTGGGCGAGGAAAGGCGGACAAGGAACTCCCCCCGAAGGGGGACGGGGAGTCGAACCCCCAAGCCCTCACGGGCCTGTCTACCAGCGAAGTATCCTTGATCCTACACTACGCCCGAGGACTCATACTAGTATGAATACTCATACTTTTTGTCGCTGATGCCGCAAGCGGCTCTGTCGAGCGGATATGGACGACCGCGACGAGCGGACGGACGCGGCCCCCGGGTCGCATGTCCCGGGTCAAGGAGCGAAGTAGCCGCGGCCTACAGTACGCGATCGTCCAAGGGGCGAGAATCGGTGACCGGGGAGGCTCCCCTTGCGGGGAGAGATGGTATGACATCGAAGGATCCCCGGTCTACACTACGCCCATGCGGGAACGCGGAATCGAACCGCGATCTCTCCCCTGGCGAGGGAGCGGCCTGCCATTGACCGACTCCCGCACTTTGTTCGAAATCCGACGAACCGACAGGATTCATGAGTCGATAGGGCGACGCGCAAACGCGGATGACACCGGGCTCACGCGTCGCTGGGCGACGAACGAGCGACGGGAGCATTTTGGCGAATGCGATACCACTACGCTACACCCCGTCCTGTGGGATGGGGTGGGAGGAATCGAACCTCCGATCTTTCGCTCGAAGTATCTCCCGCCTACAGTACGCCCATGCGGCATCCCCGAATCGAACGGGGTCTTGCGGTTTGGAGGACCGCCGTGCGACCTTCACACCCATGCCGCGATGCTGCCGCCCGGATTCGAACCGGGATCCCCTCGCCGAGGACGAGGCATGGCTTCCGTTGCACCACAGCAGCGATGCCGTCAGCCGGAGTCGAACCGGCGCCCGACGTTCGAAGGACGTCGATGCTTGACCGCGTTACACCATGACGGCGTGGCAGCACCCCGATTCGCACGGGGGCCTCGACTTTGTAAGAGTCGGATCCTGGGTGCTAGACCATGCTGCCATCATTCGCCCCTCAGAAAAAGCGGCGGGCCGCGTGAGAGAAAGGCCCGCCAACCGGCGTCGCCGGCTCGTGACTCGGCATCTTCGTCGGACATCGGCGACCGCCGCAGTGGACTCGAGAGGATTCGAACCCCGCCTCCGCTTTGCAAGAGCGGCGTGCTTCCAATTACACCACGAGCCCATCCGTCCGGCGAAGGAGTCGAACCTTCTCGGGCCCGCAGGCCCGCCAGGTATCCGCCCACGATAGCGGCCTGGCGCCTTGCCGTTCGGCCAGCCGGACAACGACGGAAAGAATGGTCCAGGTGCCCGCCGTAAGCCTCGTTCTGTTCTGACAGCATTGGACTACGCGTCCGCAAGGGACTTGCTCCCGCGGGGACTCGCCGTTCCACCCGATCCGCCGGGACCGTCACGGCCACAAGCCGATCATCCTCTGCCGGGGCGGTGTCGTTTCGGTGCGGTTGCCTGACCTCTCGGCCACCCGGCTTGCGCCGGGCCGCGTGCGTGTCGGAGCGAGGACTTTCCTCAGCGGCCCCGTCGGGCCACCGTCAGCTGTCCACGGGCTCCTGGACTACTATCACAGAGATGAGATGAAAATGCAGCCGCCAGGAATCGAACCTGGGAGGGCCTTCGCCGACGGGTCTCCCACGGCCGTTTTGGGCCCGCCCCCGTACCGCTCGGGACACGGCTGCGAGTGCGCGCGGTTGGATTCGAACCAACGAAAGGACTAACCGTCTGCTTCTAAGGCAGATGCCATTGTCCGCTAGGCGACGCGCGCATGCGCCCGGCAGGATTTGAACCTGCGATCATCCCTGTATCAGAAGGACGCGTTGAGCGAATCATAAATTCGCTGCGATTCCAAGCTACGCCACGGGCGCTCCGTTTCTTCACGTGGCGGACCTCCGCTCCGTCGCAACCGAGTTGTCGTCCGCCCGCGTTTCCTCGGTCGCCCACCGCATTGCCCCGCCCGGATTCGAACCGGGGATCCCTGGTCCAAGGCCAGGAGGGATTGCCGCTTCCCCACGGGGCTGTGTCTCAACGCAGAAGACGGGCCGGGAACGCCGCGAGAGATGGCGTCGCCCAACGGCCGAATACCAAAACCAACGGCATCCCGGACCCGCTTCAGCGTATTTTGGCGGCACTGCCTTCTAGCAGTGTCGCTAACCGCTGTTGGGACTCGACACGTCCCGATGGGTTCCGCAATGCCGTGTGCATCATTGCAGTCAAGTCGAAGGAGGAAGGCCTATTTGCAGATTTCGGCGTCGATCACGAAATGCAGTCGCGATGAGCGGGCACGCGAGGATTCGAACCCCGACCCGAGACGTTCGAAGCGTCCGATGCTGTCCAGGTTACACCACATGCCCGACGCCCCCGAGCGGAATTGAACCGCCTCCTGTGGCTTCGCGGGCCACCGTCCTGTCCGGTAGACTACGGGGGCATGGAGGACGCGACGGGACTCGAACCGCACTTCGACCCTTGGAGGGAATGGGATCTGTTTCCGGTTGACCTACGCGTCCGAGGCCGCAGGCCGGACTTGCACCGGCGTCCTCCCGCTTACGAGGCGGGCGCTCCCACTGCGTGAGCCACTGCGGCACGATGGATCGGGCAGGACTCGCACCTGCATCGACTCGCTCTGCGGGCGAGCGCATGGGCTCTTCTGCCACCGATCCGCACGCTCTGGCCGCGATTTGAACGCGGACCGTTGGTTCGACAAACCAACATCCTGACCGGATTGGACCACCAGAGCATCCGCTACGCGGCGGCTTCGTTGGTCGCCGCCTTCGCTTGGCTTGCGTCGTCCCCGAGTGCATCCCTCGGGGATCCATGGGAGGTGGGGCGGGCCCGATTCGCACGGGCATCTGCGGTTCTGGGGACCGCCCGGTTGCTGTTACCCACACCGCCCCTTTGGGACCGCGAGCGCGAGTCGAACGCGCGTCTCGAGGGCCACAACCTCGCATCCTGGCCGTTGGACGATCGCGGTCATCCGTTTGCGGCCCGGGGATTCGAACCCCGATCCTCGCCTCATGAAGGCGAGATGCTCACCGTTGCACCAGGCCGCGATGATCGATGGAGAGAACCGAGGCCCTGCGGGGCCGCTGGGGCGATTCGAACGCCCAGAGATCCGCTTACTAGGCGGGTGCCAGACCCATTCTGGCGTCAGCGGCGAAGACCGTCCACCGATCGTTGAGAAGACCGGAGAGCCTCGGCTGTCTCACATCATGAACCGACACCACATACGGTGGTGCCGATCGTGTCGGGCTGTTGTGAGCAGCGTGGGACTCACCCAAGTTCTCGATGCTGCGGGGCGTAATGAAACTTGCGCCGCGCGTCTCGGACATGCGAGAGCGCAGCCGCGCGGAATCGAACCGCGGTCTCCGGCTTAACAGGCCAGTGCAGGGACCCTCCTGCTACGGCTGCATTTGGACCCGCCCGGAGTCCAACCGGGATCAGGGGATTTTCAGTCCCCCGCTCTCGCGCTGAGCTACGGGTCCGTTGGTGGACGCGGCAGGATTCGAACCTGCGACGGGGCTTTCGCCCACGCGGTTAAAAGCCGCGTACCTTCGTCCGCTCGGCCACGCGTCCGTGGTGAGCCGGGCCGGATTTGAACCGGCGGTTTGGCGGCTTAAGAGACCGCTGCCCTCGACCGTGCTAGGCGACCGGCTCGCTGGGCCCCAGCCGATTCGAACGGCCACCTCGACGTTCCAAGCGTCGGGTGCTGCCAGGTTACACCAAGGGCCCGAAGGAGCGTTTCGCGGGATTGGCCGCTCCGCTCGCCCGCCAAGGACGCCGCCGCTTTGGCGGCGACCTCACCACTGTCCGCCGCGGAGCGCGGCCTTCAGGTTCTTCAGGAGCCAGTGCACGCGGCGCCGGATCCCGAAGCTCCGTTTCTTCCGGAATCAGATCACCTCCTATGGTATTCGTCGGCCCTCGCGCCGAGAGCAATCGGAGCAGAGCGAGTCGAACGCCCACCTCGAGGTCTACGGCCTCGGATGCTGCCCTTACACCATGCCCCGCCAATCTTCCGGGCGCAGAACACGAGAGCCTTCGCTCTCAATACGCTGGGAAGCCCACCGCGGGCCGTGTCGGTTTGTTCTTCGTGGCGATTCGGGTCATGGTAGGCAGAACCGATGACCTCCACGTATTTCAACATGGCGACCTCGGCTCCGCGGTCGCGAATCGCGCGGCCAATAACGCGTGGCGCTGGAATCAGTACAGCTTCGGCTTCGCCTGCGGCTCGTTCCAGTACGGCCGCGTCGTGACGTACTTCAGCTTCGCCTCGAAGAGATCGTTCAGGAACTCCTTCTCGGTATCTTGCATCTTCGCGAGGATCTTGCTCGCGGTCGTCGGGCCGACGCCGTAGACCGAATTCGCGTACACGGCCCGCTTCCCGTAGACCGCCACGAGGTCGGCGACCTGTTTCGAGCGGGTGAGGAGCTTTCGTTCTTCGTCCGTGAGGTCCAGCTTCCTCATCCGCTTCGCATAGGCGTCTCGCACGGTCCACGCGGCCCAGCCGAGGACGGTCAGGAGGCGGGACTTGCAGTTCGCGCATTCCGGATGGTCCGGCATCTGACCGATCCGGACCTCTTCATGGAAGTGGCCGCACTCGAAGCACAATAGATGGACGGGCTCGGACGACAGATGGAGTCGCATCCGGTCCAGGATCTCCTCCCGCTCCGCCTCCGGTGAAAACAGCTCCGGAGCCTCCACGTAGCGTCGGAGGATCGGATACGCAAGCGGGGTCGGCGTCTCGTCGGATCGGTGAATGACGACCTCGATGTCACCCGACCGGATCTTCCGGACAATCTCCCGGACGCGGGCAAAGTCCGCATGGAGCAGGAGCGCCTCTCGCACGGCCTCATCGTAGATCGGGGTGTTCGCGAACCGAATCTCGAAGGACCGCAGGTCGCCCTCACCCACCGTCAGGCCGCGGCGGATCGCGCCGAACCGCTCCGCGATCGCCTTCATGTAATAGCCGAGGGGCAGATGGTTCTCCAGGAGCGCTTTCAGGCCACCCTCCAAGGTTTCGTCATCGATCTTCAGGAGGTCGTCCACCAGCACGTCGACATCGAGCTCTCGGGTGTCCGCGACGAGTTCGTACAGGATCCGATATGGGTCCGTCCACCAGAAACGGACGAGGTGCTTGCGGGCGAGGAGCTCCTCAACCAGGTCGCCCAAGGTGACGTTCACGACCTCGCCGAACGACGCGTGGACGATTAGGAAACGATCGAACGCTTCGACAACGATCCGGTCGTCCGTCGGGACCGGCGCACCGGACTTGCGGTGGTTCGCATGCTCCTCGACGAGCCGCT
>VBME01000066.1 GCA_005878995.1 Methanobacteriota archaeon
CCCCGAATTCCGCACGACGACGACGTAGGTCACGGAGCCGCCTCCGGCGATCTGCTGCTCCTGCGACGAATCCCAAGTGAGCGTCGCCGCATGGCTGACGACCTTGGCGAGCGCCAGGTTCAGGATCGTGTCCGCATCCATCTCGACGGAGGACGTCGTGCGGTACGTGACCGATATCCCGCGTTCAATCGCGGTCGTCGAAGACTCAATCGTATAGAGGCCGGTCGGGAGGACGACCTGGTACGCCCCTTGGGCATCCGACGTGAGATTGAGCTGGCCGCCCGACTGGATCGTGATCGA
Source organism: Methanobacteriota archaeon (assembly GCA_005878995.1). Next base: position 301 of record VBME01000066.1, read on the forward strand.
CGCAGGCGTCCCCGCCCCTTGGGCATTCAGAGTGACCCCGGAAAGCCGGAACGCGTTCGCGAGAGCGAGGTTCTGCGCGAACGAGGCCGCGTGGGGCACGGTGATCCGTGCGAGTAACGCGCTGTCTCGGGAGGCCCGTGTCACGTATACGTCGTACGTCCCCGGCGCGAGGGAAACCGAATACGCACCGCTCGAATCGGCGGCCGCCTGGGACGCGATCGACCCGCCGCCGCGCGCGAAGAACGATACGGTCGCGTCGACGCCGATTCCGCTCCGGCTCACCGTTCCGGAGACGGTCGTGTTGTCGAGCGTCCGCGTCACGAGGAGGTCGAACGCCAGCGCCGACGCGTCGGAAGGGACCGTCAGACTCCCGGTGAACGCGTACTGGAAGAACCGGGACACACCGCCCGACGTCGCGTCGTTTGTGCCGCTCAATTGGACCGAGTAATTTCCCGGCGCGAGGAAGGCGGTGTACGCGCCCGATGTGTCCGTGGAGGTCGACACGGAGCCGCCTTCGAGGCGCACGAACGACACGGGCATCGGCCCCGGCACGGCGACTCCGTCCACGAGCGCCTTTCCCGAGACGATGATGGCCGTCGAGAGGGCGAACGTCAGGTTCGACGCGGACGGTGCCGTCGCGGTCGCCATGAAGACGTACCTGGTCGACCCGATCGTTTCGTTGCCGACGACCGCGTAATTGCCAGGCACGAGATAAACCTCGAAGCCTTGCGCGGTCGCGATGGCCGTTCGTTGCTCCGCCCCATCGAACCGAAGGGTGGCTTCGGTGTTCGTCCCGCCGAGGGTCACATTCCCCCGGACGAGCGCTCGGACGACGATGTTGATGTCGTACGGGAGGGAGGTCTGGCCCACGGCGACGGCAATCCGGTCTGTACCAACGTTCTGGTACCGCGAGTCCCGAGTCGAGGACACGTTCTCATCGACGACGAGCGCGTAGAATCCCGGAACGAGGCTGAAGCCGTAGCCGCCGTTCGAGTCCGTCGACGTCGTCGCGGCGACCGCTCCCGATCCGAGGGCGACCGCCCGGATCATGATCGGGTGGTTGAGGACCGGGGCCCCCGATTGGAGGACGCTCCCTTGGACTTCCACGGAGAGCGGCGTGAGGGCGATCGGCATCCTCGTGCGCAGGTCGATGGGGGCGGAGGCGGGGATCGACCGCGGTGCGTAGCCGGCCGCATCGACGGTGCCGGAATACGTCCGGTTCCCGAAGAGGGGGAACCGGAACCCGCCCGTCGCGTTCGTGATGAAGGTGATGTGGGCCCCGCGGTCGTCCGTCAACGCGATATGGGCGCCCGGAATCGCCTCCCCGGCATCGACGGCCTGGTTCGCGTTCAGGTCCCGGTAGACGCTCCAGCCGACGATCTCGGACGTCCCGATGAGCCCAATTCGGAGGGTCGGGGTCCCGGAGAGAGACACGGAAGCGAAGGACGCCCCATCTTGGTTGAACGCCTCGACGTCGTACGCACCCACCGGGAGGAACGCCAGGTATCCGCCCGTGGGATCCGTCCGGAGCCATCGCTGTCCCGACGCGCTGACGAAGGCCACGGTCGCGTCGGGATTCACCACGGCGGGGTTCGCGTCTTTCACAGTCCCCGTCAATCGCACGCCCTGGAGGAACATCGCCTGATACGCGGTCGTCGCTCCGGCGGTGACGAGGACGGTGCCGAGCGTCGCGAAGAGCCCGGTCGAGCCGTAAAACCGTCCGCTCACAAACCATTCTCCCGCCCCGAGACGGATGGAGAAGCGCGCGTTCCCATCCGAGGTCGTGGACCGGATCGTCCGCGGGTCTGTGGCGGACTGGAAATCCAGACTCGCGAAGGGCTGCGCGGTCCCGAACAAGGTCGTCGTGCCCGCGACGGTCCCGGAGGGCAGGAGCGTGAGGTTGAAGGCGATATCCGTGGTCCCGGCCTGGATCCGCTGGGGCACCGAGGCGAGATTCTCGGCTTCCGCCGTGAGGGTGTAGTTGCCGGGGAGGAGCGGACGGACCGCGTACGCTCCGTCTGCCCCCGAGATGAGGGGGATGACGGTGGAGTTCGTCTCGTCGCGGAACGTGATGTCCGCGGACGGGACGGAGCCGCCCGCATCGGACTGCGTGAACCCGTGGACCTCGACGAACGGCACGCTGATGTCGTGCGTGGCGTCCGTCGTGGCGATCGATACGGTGGCCACGGAGGTGGTGCGTCCCGCCGTCGCGACGGTCGCGATGTAGACCCCCACGGGCAGGTCGGCAATCGCATAGGTCCCGTCGTTCGCGGAGGTCGTCCTCCGGTTGTACGCGAAGTCGGCGTCCGTCAACGTGACGGCGGCCCCGGGCGCCGGCTGGTCGCCGGTTCCGAACGAACCGTCCCGGTTCAAGTCGAAGTACACGGTCCCGCGGGCGGGGTGCGGCGTCACCTGGAGATCCCGGGTCATGATCCAGTCCGGCACGCCGTCCCCGTTCGCGTCCGCGGGCACCCGCATCGCCTGGTCGAGCGTGACCGGAATTCGGACGGATGCCAACGTGTTGGCGCCGATCAGGGTCGTCCTCGTCACCGCCCCGACGGATGCGGTGATCGTGACGTTGCCGAACGGGACGATGGCGCTGTAATGGCCGTTCGCGTCCGTCTGGGTCACGTAGTGCGGCGTCCCGAGCTCATCCGTGACGGTGATCCGCACGCCGGGCAGCGGTTGCGCGCCGGCCCACACGGTGCCGTTCACCCATGCGCCGTCGTAGTAGCGGAGGAAGATGACGCCGTTCCCCACGGTCGACTGCGTGATTAGGTCCGCGACCCCTTTGATCGTCCCGGCCGCGATCTGCGATTGTCTTTTCTGCGCTTGGTCATAGTTCATCGCCTGCCACGCCGTCGTGTGGTTCGCGGGGTCTGTGAACGGATTGTAGTACGCGGTGCGGTAGACGACCCGCCAGTGGGTGAGGTTCCACGCCGGGACGGGCGGATTCGCTCGGAGGGCCGTGCTGAACCCGGGGATTCCCGTGTCCGTCGAGTTCAGGTCCTTCGGCGCATAGCCGATGTACGCCCGGTAGAACATGGAATTGTAGAAGGCCGGCTGGTACACGATCGTCGTGCTCGAGACCTGGTCGCCCGGTTGCACGAGCTGCAGTGGGATGTTCTGGGCGTTCTGCGTATTCGCGAAGATTTGGAAGAAGTCGATCGGCAAGACGCGGCCATCGGGGAGGTTTAGGACCCGGTGGTCCGAGAGTTTCACCGGCGCGTAGAAGATGCCCGTGTTCGACGCGCTGATCGGGAAGAGCCGCGAATCCACCGCGAAGTATCCGATGTTCCAACCGGTGACGTCGCGGATGGCGTGGTACAACGAGACCACGCTATTCTCCGTCAAATGGCCTGCGATCAGGTTCGTCAGGAAGACATAGGCGGCGTTCGTCGGCTGGAGATCCGGGGCCCACAGCCCGAACGTGGTCGGGTCCGACAGGACGACGGAGACGTAGGCGTCCCGGTGCAGGAACACGTTGCGGACGACGGCGGACGAGACTCCGGCGGACTCCAAGGCGGCCGTCACGGCGGGGCGGAAGTTCTTGTTGTTCGCCGCGAAGTCGCCTTCGAGGAGCCGGATCACCAGGAGGGCGATTCCGTCCGTCTCGTTCTGGGCCGTGATGAACTGGCCCGGGAGCTGGTAGCCGTTCTGGAAGTTGTCCGCGACGGTCGGGTGGACCCCCCGATCGACGGCTTCGAAGCCGTAGTCCCACCATGACAGGAACGCGGGCCGGAGCTCGGGCGGGGTGGCCGCGTCTTGCGTGGCGAACCACTGCCAGGCCGCCGGATAGTAGTCGGTCGGCTTCGGGACGCCGTACCCGAACGCTCCGAAGTAGAACGTGCCGCTATTCGGGTTGTACGCCGGCGCCCGGAGGAACGAGGGCAGGAGGTTCGCGACCTGCTGATCGTAATGCGACTTGAGCTCGAACGGGATCGACGCGTCGATCGCCCACCACACGTTCGGGAGGACGACCAGGAAGACGATCCCGAGGACGGCGAGGATGTGCCGGACTTTCACGGACTTCCGGACCGCGTTCCGCCAACTGCCCTCCGCGAGGGACCGGTACGTCCGGCGCATGCCCGAGAAATCGGCGCGGACGAGCACCTGGTTGATCGCGAAGCCGGCCGAAATCGCGAACGCAGGGGATGCGTCGAAGATGAACCGCGCGGCCGTGATCGCCATGAAGACCGCGGCGAAGGCCCAGACCGTGACGAGGCTGTACGCCGGGTCCCTCCGGCGCGGGACTTGCCAGAGCCGGTACGCGATCGCGGCGAGGCTCACGCCGAACGTGAAGACGCCGAACGACAGGATGATCTGGGACATCCCCGGCGACTGGTCTTCCGCGATGGTCGTGACGACCTTCGTCTGGACGAAGTATCCGGCGCCCGTGAAGAAGGCGCTCGCAAGGGTCGGGTTCACGAGGACGCCGACGCCGAGCCCCACGCCGGCCGCGATCAACGTGCTCGGGATGACGAGCGTCCAGGGATAGTCGCGGGTGACCGTGAAGGCGAGGCCGAGGATGAACGCCGCGAAGAACAGATACGCGGGCACGTCGAACCACACGCGGATCTGGACGCGCACGGAGTACCACTGGAATGCCAGCAGGAGCGGCGTCGCCAGCGCGATCGCGAAGAGGAGCCAGGTCCCCATCGTGTCCTCGTTCCGGAACCGGGCGAGGAACAACTCCGCGGCGAACCATACGAGCATGATGACGACCACGTAGGCCCAGCCCTGCCAAGCGAGGGCGATCACCGTGACGCTCAGGCCGGCGAAGAGGGCGTACAGGACGCTCGACCGATTCTCCCGGACGAACGCCCGGACGCCCGTGGCAATCGCCTCCCGTCGGAACCAGTTCTCGACCCACCGCCGGCGGTTCATCGTCTTCAGCGCGCGGAGGAAGAAGTAGAACGTCGCGACGACGAAGAACAGGGTGAAGGCGTCGTGGTCCGCATCCGTCGAAGCGCTCCGCTGCAGGTTCCCCACGCTGATCGCGAGGAGGAACGCGCTGACGAGGCCCGCCTTCCGGCCGAACGCTTCCTTCGCAAGGCCGTACGTCGGGACGATTGTGAGGGCCCCGAAGAGCCCCGAACTCAGTAGCCAGACGAAGACGACCGCGTTCCATGGGTCGCTGAAGAGCGGCGCGAACAGCCGTCCGGCGAGGAGCGAGAACCACGGGTACAGCGGCGGCCGCGGGTTCTGGAAGGAAACGGGATAGTTGAGCATGGAGTCGCGGCCCAGGTCTCGCCCCGTCTGGAACGAATAACACAGCGCCCGGTCCCAATAGTACGAGTCCGACCCGCCCGAGTAGGCCGGCGTGTAGATGGCGGTGCAGTCGGGTGGGACCGGATGGAAGGCGATCCCGTACACGAAGTAGGCGCGCAGGAACAGCGCGAGGCCGAAGATTAACACGAGGGCGACGGCGGTCCGCCAGTGGGTGCGAAGCCACCCCTTCCCTTCGTCCACGACGCGATAAACCTCCGGGAGGTTGCGCCCATGAGGGAACGCCTATATATCGCTTGTTCGGAGCGTTCCATCGAGGGCGTGCGGCTTCCCGATAGGACGCTCCACCAAGAGCCTTTTGGAACGGACCCCGAAGGCTACGCGCGATGGGCTTAAGACGCCCGCCCGCCTTCCGGCGTCGGATGAAACGAGATCTCATGGAGATCTTGTGTTGCCCCGTCTGCAAGGGCGATCTCGCCCTGACCGTCGATGTGGAGAAGGGAGAGATCCTCGAGGGCTCGCTGTTCTGCAAGAACTGCAATCATCGGTACGAGATCAAGGACGGGATCCCGGACCTGCTTCCGCCCGATTTCAAATGAACTCGGCCTGCGCCGCGACGACGGCGGTGCTGTCCTTCGCTGACATGTAGGCGTCAAGCGGCTCGCGGTTCAGGGCGAGGAATTGCCCGCCCCAGACGAACTTCGCGAGGATCGTCCTTGCTTCGTCCTCGCGGCCAAAGATGACGAGCGCGGCCGCCAGCGCCTCGACGGAGGACAGGACGAACGGTTTCCCGTAGTTCACCGGGTTCGCGGCGAGGAGGTACGGGAGGGCCCGCGGAGTCGCCTGGGGCACCTTCGGGAATTCGCCGCGTTTCCACGAGACGTCGACGACGGCGAGCCCGCGGCGTTCCGCACGAGGCGCGTCGGCTCGGGAGAGGGCGCGATCCGCCTCCGGCGTCAGCAGGATTGCCCCCTTCGTCAGAGCGCTCGGTCGCGGGACGAACGTCATGAGCCCGAGCCGTTCGAGTCGGCGGGCGGTGCACCGCTTCGGATCGCACTGTCCCGCGTGGTAGGCCAGCAATCGGATCGTCTTCATGCGGCGTCCTTCAGGGTCTCATGAACTCGGCGTACAACTGGAGACCGAGCGGGAGATGCCGAGTACCGAGGCTCGCGAGGGGCCGCGAAAGTCGCCGAGGGGTCAATCCCATTACCCGGTCCGGGATCGGGATCCGGTACGTGTACGCCCGTTGCATTCGCATCCCCGCCTGGTCCCCGAGCCCTTCGAGCTCCGCAATTGTGAAGCCCTCGCGGCGATGGCGATCCGGATGGTGCGCCAATCCTGCGGTAGAGTGGTCGTGCAAGAGTTCCGGATGCAGGCACTCGTGGACGAGGGATGCGGCGAGCTTGTCTACCGCGGCTCGCGGAAGGAACCGCAACACTCGATACGTGAGGGCTTCCGCGTTGGGCGTGGTCATGAAAAACCGTCCGGTAGACCGGAGGACGCGGCGGACCTCGAGGAACATCTGCGCGGGGTTGTCAACGTGCTCGAGGACCTCCGTCGCGACGACCGCGTCGAACGATTCGCCGTGGAATGGCAGGGATTCCGCGTTAGCCAAGACGATCCGGACCCGATCGGCCGTCCCAGGACTCCGACTGGACCCCCTCGCCCGCACGGCGGACACGCGCTCCGGGAGGAGGTCCATCGCGACGACGTCGAGGCCCGCACTCTCCGAGAGGGTCAGGGACAAGGCCCCCTGACCGCACCCGATGTCGAGGATCCGCGTCGGAGCCCCCCCGCGGGCTTTGACGATGTTCGTCGCGAGGAGCCGCTGCCGAGATAGGTACTCCCACCTCACGTAGTCGGCGGGGCGGACGATGTCGATCAAGACCCGATCGATTCGCTCCCCGGCAGGCCTCCCGGTCGCCACGAAAGTCGAGGAAGCGACGCGCGCGTCATATAGGTGTCGTCAGATGGGCCCGCGCGCTCCGTCGCGGCACAAAGCCTATCCCCCGCGGGACCCTTCATCGAATGCCACTGTGATGATCAAACCGATGCTGACCCGTGATGAATGATGGGCGATCTGAGTGGCCCGCCATCCAGACCGAGGCGATTCAAGCCGATGACCGTGGGTAACGCGGAATTTGCCAAGTATCGAACGTCCGAACGTAATGCATTGAGGTTTGAGAGCTGAAGGCCGCCCCTGTGAGATTTGGACTGATGGACACGCAATTGACCACTCCCGGCCCGGAGGAGCGCGAAGAGATGCGAGCCGAGATTGCAATGCGGCTCCGCCTCCGGCGCAAGTTCTACGGGACGGGTTTCGTCGTGTTTGCCCTCGTCGTTCTTGGCACCGCGCTCGCGATTTCTTTTTCCGACCCAGCGTGGGTGCCCGTCGCACTCGTCTGGGCTGGTTCCGCGATCCTCGGCACCGGGGCGATCGTCTTGCTCGGCTACCAGGTGGGAAAGTCGGCTCTCTACGAGAAGGCGGGGCGGAGTTTGCTTGACGAGCGGTAAGCGCGCTGCATGCGAGCGCGATCGCAACTTCGAAGGCAGATGACTCTTGATTTGTCAACGCGGCCGGTCCCTCGGAGGGATGTTTTAATAGCGAGACGCCGATGGGAATCCGGGATGCGCTCATGGTGAGCGGTTTCGAACTGCTCGGCCACAACCGCACGCTCCAGATCCATTGGCTGAAGCGCGTGATCGCCTTCTTCCTCGATCTCGTCACGGTCTTCGCGCCGCTGTGGTCGTTCCTCTTCTTCGAGAACATTCGGGCGCCGTGGGTCTACGGGGTCGTGGGGGGCATCGCGTTGTACGCGTACTCGACGTTTTCCGAAGCGGTCACACGCACCACGGTGGGGAAGTATATTGTGGGCCTCGAAATCCGGTCCCTCCGCGGGCCCATGAGCCTGTCTAAAGCGGCGGTTCGGAACTTCCCGAAGCTGTTCTGGTTCGCTTTCCCGCTCCTCGACACGCTCCTCGGGCTCATCGTCGAAGGGGATCCGCGGCAGCGCTGGTCCGACAAGATCCTCGGCACGACGGTCGCGCAGTCCCACCTGATTCACGTCCGCGTGCACCCG
>VBME01000067.1 GCA_005878995.1 Methanobacteriota archaeon
GCTTTGCACGAAGCCGCGACCTGCCGTTACGATGAGCGTCTGACCGACTGGATGGGAATGCCACGCTGAGCGAGCGGCGGGTTCGAACGTAACGCTCGCCCCTTGCACGCGTCCGGGCGCGGTTGATCGGAACAGCGGTTCGAGTCGCACTTTACCGGTGAACGATTCCATAGGTCCCTCGCTCGACGATCGAGAACCGCTTCTCTTGATGTCCATATGCTTCACTCCTTCTCTCGCTCGACTCACGCGCCAAAGCTGGCGCCGTCGATCACAAACCGGTAGTGCACGTCGCCGCGCTCCATGCGTGCATAGGCGTCGTTGATCTGCTTCGCCGTGATGAGTTCGACGTCCGCGACGACTCCATGTTTCCCGCAGTAGTCGAGCATCTCCTGCGTCTCAGGAATCCCGCCGATGTTGGAGCCCGCGAGCCGTCTGTTGCCGTGGATGAGCATGGCCGCGTCGAGAGGGGTGGAGGCGGGCGGCAATCCCACGAGGACCATGGTCCCGAAATTCCGCAGGAGCGTCAACTGCATGTTGAGATCGTGCGGCGCGCTCACCGTATCCACGATGAGGTCGAACGTCCCTTCAAGGGCCTCGAGCGCGCCAGGTTCCTTCGTGGCGACGAATCGCTTGGCGCCCAGCCGAGCCGCGTCTTTCTCCTTGTCGCGCGACCCGCTGAGCACCGTGACGTCCGCACCCATCGACGCACCAAACTTCACCACCATGTGGCCCAGACCACCCAGGCCCACGACGGCGACCTGGTCGCCTCGCTTGCACCCGAATTGCCGTAGAGGCGAGTACGTGGTAATGCCGGCGCACATGAGCGGTGCGGCACGCGCTGGGTCCAGTCCCTTCGGGACGCGCACCACGTAGCGCTCGTCAACGACCATGTCCGCCGTGTACCCTCCGTATGTCCAGTTCTGCCCGTCCCGCTCGAGGCTGTCGAACGAGAACGTGACGCCCTCCACGCAGAACATCTCGCGGCCCGCGCGGCACTCCGGGCATGTGCGACACGAATCGACGATGCAGCCCACGCCGACGAGGTCGCCCTCGCGGAATCGGGATGCGCTCGCCCCTAGGGATAGGACGCGGCCGACGATCTCGTGGCCTGGAACGACCGGAAAATGCGTGGTCCCCCAGTCGTCGTTCACCTTGTGCACGTCGCTGTGGCAGATGCCGCAATACAGAATCTCAATCTCGACGTCGTGCGATCCCGGATCGCGCCGCTCGATTGTCATGGGCGCAAGCGGCGCCTTGGCCGCGCGGGCGCCGTAGGCAGGAGTCTTCTTGGTCATGGCCAGGCGAGAACCGGTGCTCGGGTAAGTCTCTTGTGCAGCCCTCCGGATGTGAACCCATACGAGTCTAATCCGACGTTCTGTAAGCTGTGCGGGAATCTCCTTGCGACTCACTCGATCTCCCAATCCTCCCCGTAGCACACGGCCCCGACCTTCTCGGCGACCCGTTGCGAGGCAACATTCTCCCATGACGTACTGTAAAGAGGCAGAAGTCCCCGGCGGCGGACCGCGGTAGCCCAGGCGGCGACCGCTGCCGTGGCATGGCCCCTGCCGCGCATCGAATCCAGGGTCTCAACGCCCGCTTCGGCACCCAAGGCGGAAAGGCGGGCGCAGTAGCAAATCGACACGGCGCTTCCGTTCACGACCGCCGCGGTGACTGGTCCGATGTCGACGTCGGCCGTCAGATGCGGGAGCATCCACGAAAATCCGGCCTCGAGCATGCGGCCCCTCTCCTTCGTAATCAACGCCGCGTCTGTGGGCTCTTGCGTACCTTCCGGAATCAGATATGCCGGCCCGCGGTACTCCCGGGTGATTGGGCCATGCCCTTCGAGCGCGGCTCGAATCGCCGAGGCAACGCGTGGCGGACGAATCAGGTCTTTGGCCGATGGCTCGGATCGGCAGAGCACCTCGAGCTTGCGCGCCAAGTCGTCGGGAATGTCGTGGCGAAAGAGCCAGGTGTTGCCATCCTGCCTTCGCCCCATGAAGAATCGGGGCGGACCGCCCGGGCGGCTCCACGGTCGACCTAACGAACGGATTCGACCGGCCGCGTCGCATTTGAAGAGGGTCGCGATATGGATCCTCATCGACTGCTCACCTGATTCGGGGCTCACGTTTCCAGACCCCCGACCGACATGCGCTCTCAGGCCGTAGCAGAGCGACCGGTCAATCGCGGCTCATCGTCGTGGCGACGTCGGCGAGGTTGCCCTCGGCATCGGCCAGTGTCCACCAGGCGGGCGCGTACTTGTCGGTGACGAGGCGGCCGCCTGCGGCGATCGCGGCGGCGATCCGCGCCTTGGCCTGGTCCGGCGGCACCCAGATGTCGAGGTGGATCCGGGTGACCTGCGGGTCGGGCGTGTCGATCTTCTGGAACCAGATCGACGGCCCGCGGCCGAGTGGATCGACCAGATCCTCGGGGCTGTCCTCGCGGTCCTGGTATCCGAACACGGCACGCCAGAACGGCTTCACCTTGGGGATGTCAAATGCGTCGATCGTGATGAGGACCGTCTCCACCATCGCGGGGTCGGCGGGGACGCCCAGCTTGCGCGCGATCGCCGAGATCTTCCGAGCCCACTCGAGGTCGCGCTCGCTCAGCCCGTAGTAGTCGGCCGCGACGGTGATCAGCCGCACGATCACGCCCTCGTGCCGCAGGTCAAGGTCCGGGGGATGGTCCTCGAGGCCGGCCAGCTCGCTGATCGCGTTCACGAGCCGGGTGCCGGCCGCGAACGACCCGGTGCGGAAGTATGCGCACGCTCCTTCGCCCACCACACGCCAATCCTCGACGCCCTTGGACTCGTGGAACCGCCGCATTGTGATCCAGTCGCTCATGCTCTCACCGTAACCCCTCGAATGCGCGAACGGTCGCAAGCTATAAGACGATTCATGGGACCGAGGCGCGTTGCCGAGTTCCGCTCGAACCGCGAAGCTGCCCCGCCGTCGGGAGGTTCGGACGATGCCCCATCTCACCCACCGCCACGAGCTGCAGCATCCATCTCTTCGTCGCTCAGCACCGGACTCGCGACACGAGATCAGGGAGTGGACCCACGTCAGATGCTCCGGGTCGGGAGCATTTCTTCGACAGATTTGGCTCTTCCTTCAGGCGACGCGCCTTGTCGAATTCGCCAGTGCGACTCAACGAAGCGAACTCCTCCATGCCTTCGGAACGCGAGCCGTGTACTCGACTTCCTTGGCCCCGAGAAATTCTGCCAGATGATCGATCGTCTCCCCGATCTTCCGCGAGACCTCCTTGTCGCCAGGTGCACCCGGCTCTGCATGGACCGAATTGATTAGGAGCTTTCCGTTCTCCCTATCCATCTTGGGGTCAACGTGGCCGATAAACCGGTCTCCCCATAGGATGGGGAGCACGTAGGTCCCGAACTTTCGTTTGTTTTGGGGCAGGTAGTTTTCGTGGACGTACTCGAAGCCGAAAAGTCGACTCGTCATCCCTCGGAGGACGGTCAGATTGTCGAAGGGGGCCAGCAGGGACATCCGCGGCTCCCACGCGTCAGAATCCATCGATTCAAGGAGTGGGACGTCCAGAGCATGGACATATCGCTCGGCCTTGCCACCAAGCCCGGTGATGTGGACCCGATGGATCGTCGCTTCCGCCTCCAAATGTTCCAACGCCTTTTTCAGGTTGAGATAGCGACCGCGCAGAAAGTAGAGGTTGATCTCGGAAGGGGATGCCGTGCCGAGGGCTCGGATCGTCCGCTCTGCGCCTTCCCTCTCCGCTTCTTGCTCTGTGAGCTCCTTCCTCTCGACCCAGCTCGGGAGGAAGTCGTCCGATAAGCCCCAGATTTTCTGGTTCCCCTCGTGGCCGACGACCATCACGTCTCCGCTCATTTGCAGGTGGAAGAGCGCGGTGGACACATGGCTTCCCGAGGTCCATCCGTCGACACTTCGCTTGGTTCGAACATATTCTTCAAATTCGCTCACTCGGAGCGGTCCCTTCTTGAGCTCTTGCAGGATTTTCTTTCGCAGTTCGGTGTTCTTCGCCTGCCACTTCCTGGCTCGGTCCCTCCATCCTCCCCACGACTTGGAAAGGGATTCCGGATATCGTCTCATCAACGAATGGTGGAGCGGATAGTCTTCGGTGAGCACGATCGAAGCAGCGTGGGACCAATGTTCGAAGAGCTTCTTCTCGTCCCAGAGCAGGCGATCCAGGTCCGACAAAAGGAACGGGCCGAGCCGGCTCCAGAGGACGAACACATGGGACGGTGCGACGACGCTGACCGGATCCAGTTGCACGTAGCCCAGGTCGCGTATCACGGAGAGGATCGCTTCGCGTCCTGAACCGGTCGGCAACTTGCCCGCAAGATGCTGCTTCGTTACCGCCAGACGCCTCGCGCATTCCAGGGACGTCGAAATGGGTGTCTCGCTCAACGCGTTCTCCTGGCTCGACTGGCCCTGTCCGAATGTCACACGGTGATGACGATCTTTCCTCGAGCGTGTCCCTCTCCTAGATAACGTAACGCCGCGGGGACCTCACTTAACGTGTATTGCCGATCAATGACCGGCGTGACCTTCCCGGCGTCCATGAGCTCCTTCAGAAGAGTCAGGTCCTCCTTGTTGCGCTTCGCGATGAACGAAACCAGCTTCTGCTTCCTCCGGAGGCGCGACACCAGGGGCGCCGTGAGAAGGGGGAGAATCGATATTTTCTTGCGGCCCGATTGTCCAACCATTACGAGGGTCCCGTTCGGGCTCAATACGCGCCGGCACTCGGAGAATGAATGGTTCCCGGCGACGTCGAAGATCAGGTCATAACGCGCACCATCTCGCGTGAAGTCCTCTCGGGTGTAATCGATGACCCGGTCGGCGCCAAGCGACCGGACCATGTCCACGTTCCTCGGGCTGCACACCGCAGTCACGTCCGCTCCGAACGACTTGGCGATCTGCACGGCAAACGTACCCACGCCTCCCGACGCACCGTTGATCAGGACCTTCTGCCCCGGCCGAATGTGTCCTTTGTCACGAAGGCCCTGAAGGGCGGTGATTGCCGCCACAGGTACTGCGGCCGCTTGCTCGAACGTCAGGTTGGCCGGCTTCCGGACGATTCCAACCCTGCGAACGGAGACATACTCGGCAAAGGTCCGTATGCTCATGCCGAAGACCTCATCGCCGGGTTGAAATTCGGTCACGTTCCCGCCAACCGCCTCGACCCGCCCCGCCAAGTCCCCTCCCAAAACAGCGTTCTTGGTCCTGGGCTTGAACAGCCCGCCCAGCATCAAGCGGATGATGTACGGCTTGCCTCTCATGGAGTGCCAGTCGCCTGCATTGACGGAGGCCGCCTGAACCCGTACCAGCACGTGATCGTCCTCGACGGCCGGCTTCTCGATCTCTCGGAGTTCGAGGACATCCGGTGAGCCGTACTTGGATCGGACAATCGCTTTCATTGGATCCTCCTTCGCTTCGGTCGGATGCCAGCGGGGTACTTAGCCCTTCACCCCTGGAGGAGACGCATACGAGCCTGCTCCCCGTCGGGAGCACTCGATTTTTGCCGACACAGTCCAGTCGGCTATCGCCCTGATGGCTACTCAACCGTCGGCCTCGACGTCATGCTCTGCGACTACCTTTTCGATGGGAACGTTGCGAAGTATCGAGGTTGGCGCGCGCAGCCGCAAGAGCTCGGCCGGGTGGACGGCCAGTCAGCCAACTATCACGGACGATAATCGCCAGCAACGGATTTATCGAACCTGGCGCGGCTGGGTACGGCCGTTCTATGGGACAACTGCGCTCCGTTCCGTCAGCGGTGCTCCTGGCCCTTGTCTCGCCAACCTCGGAGCCGGGCAAGAAGGTCGCGGATACCTCCAAAGCAATGCCCCAAGGTCGTGCGAGCGCCGTTTCCAAGCCGAGTGCGCTCGCGGCGTTCCTGCTCATGACCCCCGAGGAGAAGTTCGACCTCGAGGCGATCAACTCGATCGACTTGCCCGCCCTGGTGGTCGAGGCGCGCGGCGACAAACGGGTCCTGCGCGAAGTCTTCCGGACGGCGCAGGCGCTGTTGCCCCGCGTGCGCGCCGAAACCGAGGACCCGCTCCTGGTCAGCGCAATCCTGCGCAAGAAGACGCTGGACTGGTACCGGCGGAGCCCGACGGATCCGAATTGGGCGGAGTACATGCCGCTCCGGTTGGGCGGAATCTTTTACGAATCCAGGGTGCCGGGCGGCCGCCTGAGTCGGAAGCTCTCCGTGCGGCTGACGCTTCTGATCAATGAGTGCGTCCAAGCGAGCGGGACCATGGCGTTCCTTCGCGCCGGGGTCAACGGGCTCTTTCGAGGCTCCGCGATGGTGGCGAGCATGATGCAGTTCGCGTTGGGCTCCAAGCGGCCGCGTCTCACGCAACAAGTCGCGCAGGCGTATCTCGACGACCTCGCCGCGTGCGGCCGCAGCGGCGGCGAATCGCTCCCCCTCGAGCGCCTCAGCGATCTGGGCCGACGGACCGGGTCGCAGGAAGTGAACATGACCTTGGTGGAGCTCTTTCCCCAGGACGTTGCCGGGATCCTCACGGTCCTGGATCCACGCTTCCATCCGGGGATGAGCGCCTTGGCGATCCGGGTAGTGGCTCCGAAGACCTCGGACGACGCCGCGACGTACGACCTAGTTCAGGGACCGGCCCGATCTCCGAAGGAGCACGGTGGCCTCGAGAGCGCGGCGACCGAGGCCGCTTCCGGTTCCCCATGGGAACGGCCGGAGATCTCGAAAAAAGACTGGCTCGGCGTGCTCAAATCCCTCGACAAGCGGAAGGCGAGACTCGAGGCGCCTCCGCGTGACAATCCCCGTGACCGTGAGTCGTACCTCGCTCTGCGCGAATTGATGCTGACGGATTCTTCGGCGCGCAAAGCCTTTCTCGCGGTTCACTGGAAAGGGAAACCGAGCGGCCTCGTGCTGCTGTGCCAGCTCCTCGTCGAGGGTTCATTGGTCCCCGAGGTGGACACGGACGCCGATTATCTCGAAGCCGAGCTCGATCATCCCGACAAAGCGCACACGGACCATCGGTCCAAGGACGGGCATTGGAACCTCGGTCACGGGTGGACCGTGGTCCGCGACGTCGCGGATGGCCACGCCCGGACCTACCGGGCCTCCGCCAAGTCCGGAGACTGACGGACGGTCGCGGTCAGCACCTGGTAGACGTCGTCTCGATCGAGGACACGGGGCAAGACGGACTCGGAGAGGGCGCTCTCGAGAATCGCCCAGCTCGAATCGGCCCGGACCCCCCTCGGTGCGACGACGAGGTTGAAGAAGTTGAGCGCGGAAGCCCTCGGGGCTTCGCTGATCGAGGTGAGGAGCGGAAGTCCGCACGCCCATCCCAACAGCTCGACGATCAGGTGCAGGGTCGCGTTGCGCGCCTCCGGCGTCGTGTTCCTGCAAAGGAGGAGGGTCCGGCTCGCCGGATCCGACATGATGCGCGTCGCGAGCGTTTCGAGGGCGGGGAATGTGAGATGTCGGTGGATCCCCGAGCCGAAATGCGGGGGACCCTCTTCCTCGGAACGCGTCCGGATCTTGAGAGGCGCCACCTCCCCGAGCGCATCGGGGGCTTTTCGATCGAACTCGCTGATTGCAGCGTAGACCGCGTCGAGTGTGACCCGACCGGACCGGAGGACGTCCATCCGTGCGACGACAGTGTGGTTCGCGAAGGTCGGCCGCCCGGCCTCGTCCGGGGGTCCGCGTGTGATTCGGGAGAGCAGGAGTTCCCTCCCGGTGCGGACGGGGTGCATCATGTGCAGATCGATCGGGTCGTCACTGGATTGGGCGATGGCGGCTCGGATCGGCGTGTAGTGCCCGCGGAGGTAAGGATCGTACAGGCCCGCGTCCAGGCCGCGGGAAAATGCCTTCGTGCCGTACCCGACGCCCGGGACGACCCCATACATCCAGTGGTCGAATTCGACGGGGTCTCCGTCCGTCCCTCGACCGGATTCCTCGGTTCCCATGGTGCAGCCAACTAGGCTGACCGGACCACAGCCTGATCTGCGAACTTCTCCGCTTCGAGGATTTCGTCGGGGATCTTGTGGG
This sequence comes from Methanobacteriota archaeon, assembly GCA_005878995.1. The sequence goes on from VBME01000067.1 coordinate 8,017, forward strand.
CGATCTCTCGGAAGTGTTCGATGAAATTCACGTATTCGTCGTAAGAGAAGTCGGGTTCGCCTCCGCCTTCCGGAGCAAATCCGGTCCGGACGATTCGCGGCTGCCCGACGGGGTCCATCCCTTCCTGGGTTTCCGTGCGGACCCAGCTGAGGAAGTACGCCGCCTTGTCCATGCTGACCCCTGCGACCTTGCCGCCGCGGATTTGCGACAGGGTTTGCGGGACGAAGACCCGGAGCAACGCCTCCGCGTACTCCTTCCTTTGCCGTTTGCCCTCGGGGAACCCTCGGTGCAGACCCAATCGCGCGAGGACGTCATCGTGAAGGGTATCGAACTTCGACATGACAAAGACGGGGTAAATCCTCGGCGGCTCCGGATGGATTCCGGAATCCTTCAGCCGGTCGTACTCTTGCTTCTTGTACGTCTGGAAGGCCACGATCAACTTCGCGACCGTGCTATCGTACCGAAGCATTTTCTTGTAGACCGGCGTGTCGATTTCGGTCGTCATCTTGCTGCAGTCGACCAAGACCCCGACGACGACGCTCTTCAGGAGCTGTTGAATCAGCGGCCGGGACGCGATCCCGGTGTCGATGAACTCTTCGATGTCTTCGCCGGAGACGTCGTAGGCGGAGAACCGGAGGGTCGAGAACGGGTGCGCCCAGTTCTGCTGCCGGATGTAGTAAGGCAACTTGCCC
>VBME01000068.1 GCA_005878995.1 Methanobacteriota archaeon
TCCGTGGGCTTATTAAGACCCGAAAGAGTCTTCCCGATGGTTTTAAGAGTGCGAGCGCGTCGGCCCTGCCCGGATCAATTGCAAGGCTGATTCTCAGCCGGTACTCGACCACGCGGAGTGCGGGGTTGGCGGTGCGAATTGGAACCGGCGAGAGAAGGCTTAAAGTCGGCGAGGCCCCTCGGAGACCGGACCGAAGAAGGGCCTCCGAACGGAGCGTCTCGGTCTGTCTCCAAGCCGAATGAGAGGCTTTCTGTGAGCACGCCCGCAGCGAGCGCGGATCGGACTCGTCGATTGACGCCAGCACCGAGAGGGAGTTCCGGGCCGCCGCGGCGACCCCGCACGCGAAAAGGCAAGATGACGGCCGTCGCACTGTGGGTCGTCTTCGGCGGATTGTCCGGCCTGTTCGCGACCATCGCCTTCCTGATCGCGATCCGGGCGATGCAGGCCCCGCAACTCCGCATCGGAGAGTGGCTCATCGCCATTGCGTTCATCGCCCCGATTGGCGGTGCGATTATTGCAATCGCCTGGTACAGCCGCCGGCTCGGCGGCGCTGCGAGCCAACTCGAGAAGGGGGCGGAGTCGACGGCGCGTCTGGCCGCGATCGTTGAGAGCTCGCAGGATGCGATTATCGGCAAGACCTTGGACGGCCGGATCACGACTTGGAATGCGGGCGCCGAGCGCATGTACGGGTTCACGGCCGCGGAGGCAATCGGCAAGCCAATTTCGATGATCGTCCCCAAGGCGGGACTCGTGGAGCTTGGGCAAATCCTCGAGGGTCTCCGTCGCGGGGAATCGACTGGACGCTTCGAGACGGCCCGCTTGCGGAAGGACGGCCGGACAATCGTTGCGTCGGTCGCGATCACGCCGATCCGAGACTCCACAGGGCGCATCATCGGGGCGTCGTCGATTGCGCACGACGTCACCGAGGAGAAGCGAGTTGTTGAGGCGCTCGCGCTTTCCGAGGCAAAATTCCGCGGGCTGTTTGAATCCGCCGCCGATGGCATCTTCGTCGTCGAGCAACAGGGACTGATTCTCGATGCGAATCCGGCGGGGGAAGCACTCCTCGGTCGGGATCGCTCCCAGCTCATCGGAAGCCGAATCGAAGATCTGATCTCCGCGGCGACGCCATCTTCTGGGAGCGGCTTCGTGGAGGCCCTGACGGCAGGCTCCCTTGGCGCCAACGTGTACGAAGGGACCGCCGCGGCTCCGGACGGACGCGAGCTCCGGGTTCAGCTGTCCGCGCAGGCGGTCCACCGCCTGGGAGAGGACCCGCGAGTTGTGATCATCGCTCGGAACGTGACGGAGCAAAGTGAGATGCAGCGCAAGCTCCTCGAGAGCGAACGCGCCGCCTCAATGGGGCGACTCGCTTCGTTCGTCGCCCACGAGATCAACACGCCCCTGACGAACATCTCCCTCCTCGCGTCGAGCATCGGCCGTCGGAGTTCGGATCCCGAAGTCCAGGCGCGGCTCAAGAAGATCAGCGCGCAGGGGAAGATCGCGGCGGGCATCACCGCCGAGCTCCTGAAATTCGCGCGGCCACGGTCGACGAACCTCGTCGAAACGGATTTGCGCGACGTCGTGCAAGCGGCCGCCGATCAGGCCGGCGTCTTCCGGAAACCGGGGGTGGCGTTGCGCCTCGATCTCGGGGACGACCCGCTCGTGCTCCGCATCGACCCGATTCGGATGAATGAGGTGTTCGTGAACCTTCTGAAAAATGCCTTCGAGGCGACCGCCAACGGGGAGGTGGGCGTCCAGAGCGAGACGACGGACGATGCGTTCCTGCTCACGGTCTCCGACACGGGGTCCGGGATCCCGTCCGAGGTTCGGAAGCGGCTCTTCGAGCCGTTTGTGTCGACGAAAGGCAAGGGGGAAGGGACCGGCTTGGGCCTCGCGTTGAGCAAGAGTTTCGTCATCGGCCATGGTGGCGACATTTCCGTTTCTTCCGAGGTCGGGAGGGGATCGACCTTCACCGTCCGGCTCCCCCGAGGCGCGCCGACGTCTCCGGCGGATCTTTCGTCGACTCGCGCGGGAACGCATTAAATATCGGGGGTCCGCATCGGCGCGCGACCCCATGCCGTCGCGGCCGTACAAGGACCTCGTGATCTACGGTTGCTTCGTGCTGAACCGGTTGGTCGCGGGCATCGGGATCGAGCTGTACCAGGACGGCCTCGAGTCGAAACTCGATCGTCTCCTTCCCGGCCAACCGGGCATGTCGAAGGAAGAGGTGAAACGGGAGATCAAGTCAAACCACTTCATGACGGACCGCGTGATCGAGGCGTTGGAGAAAGGGGGCCACGTGACCATCGAGCAGTTCGAGGGCCGCTACCGCATCCGCATCACGCGCGAAGGAGTGCTCCACATCCGCCGCTATAACGAGTTCTATCGGAAGATCTACCAGGAGCAGATCCGCGATCACTATCGATTCACGAAAGCCCCGTTCTGGCTGCGCGATTGAGAGCGCGGTGGGGGTGCGAGGGCTCTCGCGTGCCCTCTTCTCGTGGACTCCTACTGAGGTGGGCCCACGTAGGCCGCGGTGATTTCGATGGTCCCCCCGGCGACTTGGCTTCTGACGGCCTGGAACGAATACGCGGAGAGGATGCCCATCAGGAGTCGTTCGCCACAGGCAGTCAACTCGGGCGTGAGGTCCGTGGTGACCCGCATCCGAATTTCGACGGGACGTCCATCCGCGCCGCTCGTCCGCGTTACCTCGAAGCGTCGTTGCTCGATGAGCAGGTTGATGACCGACATCCCCGCCCGGAGGTCGTCGAGGGTCGGATAGAACAGGCGCAGGTGGTCGCCAAGCTCCTTCCCCGCTTCGACCCATTCTTGGAGAAGCCACTCCCGGTCCTTCGGATAGAGCCGTTCGACAATCTTGCGGATGAGGCCACTCGGCACGAACGGTGCACCGTCGATGTCCTTCGACATCCGCGAAACTTTCCAGGCGGGGAACATCTCGTCTGCATTCCCACCCTCGCCGTAGATGCGGAGCGCGACGTCCAAGATTTCGTTGGTCAACGATGCGACCGTCTTGCCCTTCTTCGAAGCTTGCGCTGCGAGCGACTGTGCGGTCTCCGACTCGACGGGGATATCCTGCTTCGTCATGAGGCCGTGGCTTCGCCGAGAATACGTGCATCAGGCTATGAGGCCCGAGTGTACAGATGGCTCACGGCATTCGCTTGGAACACAGCGGAGGGGCGCCGCTCCGGAGTCCTTCACCCGGGTGTCGGCCGCCCAGTCAGGCCGGCGGTCGGCTCGACGACGATTGGGATAAAGTCGTACGTGCCGTCATCCCGTTCGATCCCGAGTTCGAGCGAGCAGGCGAACGTCGCGCCGCGAATCCGAACGCGAGCGGACTCCTTCGTCAGGAACTCGTACACGTCCGGGGTCACGCTCTCGTCTCCCTTGGACCGCCACAGGACAAGGATTCGTGCGGGTGGGATGCGAGTCGCGCTCGACACGTCCTCGACCGCGGCCTTCAACGACTGCAGGTCTCCCAGGGTCGGGGCGCGTTCGAACGCCTTTACGAACACCGCGAAGCCCGCGGCCCCGACGTTCAGGAAGCGCCACAGGGTCGAGGGCGCTTGACGCACGTACGCATCGAACGAGTACGTGAGGCCGCTCTTGCCCGTGAGCAACGCCGGCGTCGCGATCGCGCCGGGAATCGACATGACGCCGCGAAGGTCGTTGCTCGTGTTCCCCAGATACGTGAGGATTCGATGGACAGCGTCCTTTCCCTCCGGGACGTAGACGACCGGATCCGCAGAACGGACACGCTGAATCACGCGATGGCGCAGCGCGAAGTAATCGAAGAACGACCTCAGGTCCCGCATCAGCTCGAGGATCGAGAAGCCGAGGATGAAGAGGGCGACGAGGGCAACCCCCACGAAGATGAGGCCGCCGAACGTCAGGACCTGGAGGGCTCCGAAGATGATGACAAAGATCAGCAAGACGAGCCGTCCGGTCGAACCTCTCACGGAGCGCATGGCCAGGAGGAGGATCACAATTGGGACGAACAGAAGGAGCGCGAAGCCGGGGAACCCTTGGCCTAACGCGGCTCCGACGATGATCAGGAAGAAGTCGAGGAGGAGCCAGACGGACACGAACCACCGCACGTACCGGAGCGTCTTCCGGATCTTGGGCGTCTGTCGGTCCACGGACTCCGCGAGATCGAAGATCGCGGCGATCGGATCTTCGACGGCCCGCGCGTCCCGAGTCGCTCGTTCGCGGTCCACGGTTGAACACGAATTTGGACGTATTTAATGGGGTCGGGAAGATCGTCCTTCGAATCGCTTGGACTGCCTTACGTGGCCGGAACAGGAGAGATTCGTGAAGGAGATTGTCACCTACACTCGAGTGACCGGGCGGGCCTCGCATCTTTTATTACCGCCCCGTCCATGGGCCGCCCCGTCGGGGTGGCTCAGCCTGGTGGAGCGTCGGACTCATAGGGTTCTTGCCGTGAGCTGACCGCGGCGCTCCTGGGGTATCCGGAGGTCCGGGGTTCGAATCCCCGCCCCGACATTTCGGACAGCGCATACCGCTTTTGACTTGGCCGCCAATTGTAACAGGCGTTGTTACACACGTCGAAATACGCCGCGGGACGGTGCCGCGGACCGGTGGCGTAGGGGGTTTGGGTTCCTCCCCACCGCCTCCAGAGGAGGGGAATTCGAATGCCTGACGACAAGAAATCGAAGATGACGAGACGAAGCTTCTTGCACAAGACCGCGGTCGGTGCGGCGGCCGTCGGCGCGATGGCTGCGGCTCCGACCATTGTGAAACTCACGGAGAATGTCCAGGGCGTGTCTCCGCCCTCGGGAGATCCGATCTCGCCTCTGATGGCATATGTGAAGGACGCTTCGCAGGGGACGATCGTCGTCATGTGGGGGACTCGAGAGTTCACCGCCCGAGACCCCGCGCTCGTGTCGCGTCTCGCGACGTACACGAAGGGGTGAGCCGCGATGTCGTCTCACCGCGAAGCGCCGTCGATTTCGAAGGACCCCGTCGCGGACAACACGGACCTGTACGCGTTCGTCGACCCCGCCGACACGTCGAAGGTCACGATCCTCGCGAACTTCATCCCGCTCGAGGAGCCGGCGGGCGGTCCGAACTTCTTCCAGTTCGGGGACGACGTCCTGTACGAGATCCTGATCGACAACGACGGGGACGGTGTCGAGGATGTCACGTACCAGTTCCGGTTCAAGACGACGACGCAGAACCCCGCGACGTTCCTCTACAACACAGGTCCGATCAGTTCTTTGACCGATCCGAACTGGAACGTGCGCCAGCTCTACTCCGTCACGAAGGTCCTCGGCCCGCGGCGGACCGGGGCCACGTCCGTCCTCGGGGCGGACCTGCCGACCCCGCCGGTACGAATCGGGCCGCGGTCCACGCCGGACTACGCGGCCCTGGCGGGCGCCGCGGTGAATGACCTCGGCGCTGGCGTGAAGACGTTCGCGGGCCAGCGAGGCGAGGGCTTCTACGTCGATCTGGGATCGATCTTTGACCTCGGAGCGCTCCGGCCGTTCCAGAACCTCCACGCGATTCCGCTCCCGGCGGCCCCAGGCGTCAATGGGACGAAAGGATTCAACGTCCACACGATCGCGATGCAGGTCCCGAAGAGAGACCTCACCCGCGGCGGTTTCGACCCGACGGACCCGGCGGACGCCCGGTCCGTGATCGGCGTGTGGTCTGCCGCGAGCCGGCGGAAGGCGATGGTGCGAGAGAAGGATGCGCGCGTCGTGCAGACGGGCCCCTGGGTCCAGGTCTCCCGGCTCGGCGAGCCCCTGATCAACGAGGTCGTGATCGAACTCGGCGAGAAAGACTTGTGGAACAGCCGGACGCCCGCGGGCGACTTGCAGTTCGTCGACGACTACGCGCAACCGGGGTTGCAGACCCTTCTGCCGATCCTATACCCGGGCGTCTTCCCGAACCTCGCGGCCCTTGCGAAATCGGGTAAGACACGTTCGGATCTGATCGCGATCCTGCTCACGGGAATCCCGCCCGGCGTGCTCGATGGATTCCAGAACTCGAATGGGCCCACCCAGGCGGACGAGCTGCGGCTGAACCTGGCCTTTGCGCCGAGCTACGCCGCGACCGATTCCGGCATCAACCCGCCGGGTGACAGCAACAAGCGGTTCGGGATTCTCCGGGCCTTCACCGCGGACGGCGTGCCGGATCTCGACGGGTTCCCGAACGGCCGCCGGGTCTTCGACAACGTGACAGCGATCGAGTTGCGCTCGATCGCGGGGCTGACGTTCCCCCTGGTCGACAACAGCTTCACCCCCGACGGCGCGGCGGGACTGCTGATGGACGGGACGAAAGAGGACCTCCCCTTCATCCCGACGTTCCCGTACCTCGCGCTGCCGTACGAGGGCTTCGAGCACGAGCACGACCCGGAGGACGAGTAGGGACCGCCAGGCCGATTCTCAACTCTGGGAACCCCTGAGGCCGCAGATTCCTCGATTTCGTACACGGACGTCGAAGCGCGATGGCGGCGTGCAGGTCCCTATGAACTTGGCGCCTCCGGGGGGTGGGCTTGAACCTATTGTGGCGGCCCGCGCGTCAGCACGCTTATGGCCCCGAACCCTTGGTTCGATAGGTGTCCCAATAGGGCTATGACCCGGCATCGGAGGGTGCGGCCTAGGAGGTGAAAGCACCATGGAATCGACCCGCGCGAAGTCAGGCGCAGGGTTCGGCCAATCGTGGCGCGAACTCTCGCACACGCCGACGTACCAAGTACCGATTGTACTGGGTGCGTTCGTGGCCCTCATCACGGGCATCCTGACTTATCTGTTCGATGCGTCGAAAGCGGGCGCGATCGTGGCCGCGACCACCGCAGAGGCCTACTTGGTCATCTTCGGTATCGTCGGTCTGATCGGCTACGCCGTGTCGAAACAGAACGTGCAGAATGGCTCCATCGTGGCCATGATCGCCGGTCTGGCGATCGTGGTCCTGGTGGCGACGCAGCTGGGCCTGTTTGCAGGCCTGCTCCTCCTCGCCGGAGCCATCTGGAGCCTCGCGTCGACCCGATAGATCGACGGGAGCGAGGCTGAATCTTTTTTTCTCCTTCTTTCTTCTCTTACGGTTTCTTCCGTCCCGCCGACGCGGAGCGCCGCCTCAGCGCACGAGGATGTCCATGTAGAGCTTGCGACCGAAGAAGTACCCGACGACACCCACGAGGACCGCGACGGGGATCACGACGTGGACGTCCGGCCATGCGGCGTAGATCCCGAACACGTCCGAGAGAATCCGGGCGCCCATATGCTGGGGCGACAAGACGCTGATCGCCCGTGCGAATTCCTGCACCGCGAGGATCTGTTGAAGCGTCGGGCCTTGAGGGCCCGCCGTCGCCGCGACGAACTGGAACCCGATGGCATTCGCCGCTGTCTCCGTGAGGAGGATCGAGGCCAACAGGAATGCGCTCCCGAGGAGGCTGGGGCTCACGATCATGCGGCCGAGCACATGGGCCACGAAGTGGGCCAGGAACACGCCCGTCGCGAGGGCCAGGAACGCCATCAACAAGGCCATCGCGTGGATCGAGAGGAAATCGCCAACGGGCCAGACGCCGTACACGAAGAAGGGCATCGTGAAGCCCAGAAACAGGATCGTGGAGAAAGCCCCCCCAAGGACGAAGCTCGACGCTAGTTTCGCGATCGTCACGTCATTCATGTCGACGGGATAGAGGATGATCGAGCGGATCGTGCCGCGTCGGATCTCGCCGCCGTGCACCTGCGAGAACGCCAAGCCGAGGATCATCGAGGTGAGGAATGCGGACACCGCGTACAGGCTGCGAAGGTTGCTGTCGTACCAGGTGAACGGGATATGATACAGGTCGTTCATTCGACGAACGTTGCTCGCGACCGATGTCATCGCGACGAACTCGGTGGCGGAAATGATTATCGCCACGATCCACCACCATTTCGTGACTTTCAGATCTTTCTCGACAATCGCTTCGATTCGCTGCAGGCGGTCCCTCCACTCCATCAGGAGGCACCCCCGGGCGGAGCCGGCGGCGTCCCCACGGTGATCCGAGAGTAGACGTCTTCCATGGTCCCGAGGCTCTTCATTTCAAGGAGGTCGATTCCCGCCTCCGTGAGTGCGCGGGCGATGCGCGCCGCGTCGCCGCGGGCGAGGAGGCCGATTCGGATTAGTCCCGGTCCGGTCCGCTCCAGCGTCTGATGAGGGATCGGCTCGAGGACCGTCATGGCCCGTTCGACGTCGCCGACCTCGAGCTGGTACGCCGGAGCCAAGAGGGTTTCCTTCAGCTCCCGTGCGCTACCCAGTGCGACGATCCGACCGCGATGGATGAACGCGTATCGATCGACGATCGCCTCGCTCTCGAGGAGGTTGTGGCTCGTGAACAGGATGGCCCCGCCACGGGCCGCCCAGTTCCGTAACGTCGTGCGCAGCCC